>NZ_JAGPXK010000011.1:0-195909 GCF_018070675.1 Nocardiopsis sp. B62
CGGTACTTCCCGGGTCCGGGCCGCCGACCGGATTGGATGCAGCCGATCGTGCGTCACACCTGCGTGCCGTCGGAGCCCGGCACCGGTACTTCCACCCCGGCAGGGTGCTGCCGGGGTTGTGTCTCACGGCTGTGCGTTGGAGCCCGGGACGGGTACCTTCCACCCCGGCAGGGTGTTGCCGGGCTTCTGCCTCACGGCTGTGCGTTGGAGCCCGGGACCGGCACCCTCCACACCAGCACGGTGCCACCCTCCTCGCCCCTGCCCGCGCTGAACCCGCCGCCCAGCGCCTGGGCCCGCTGGTCCAGGTTGCGCAGGCCACTGCGGCGGCCCTCCTCGGGCAGCCCCACCCCGTTGTCGGTGATGGTCAGGACCAGGGTGGTGGGTCGGCCGGTGGTCGACTGCTCCTCCACCGTCACCGAGACGTGCACCTCCGTGGCGCGCGCGTGCCGGGCGACGTTGGTCAACCCCTCACCCAGGACCGCCAGCAGCTGTTCGCCCACCTCGTCGGGCACGGACGCGTCGATCGGGCCGTCCAGGCTCACACCCGGGTGGCAGCCCAGACTGTGCGCGGTGTTCTCCGCCAGCCGCAGGATCTGCCCCCGCAGCGACGTGTCCCGTCTGCTCGGCGGGTGCTGGAGGTCGAAGATGGTCGACCTGATCTCCCGGATCGTGCTGTCCAGCTCGTCGATGGTGCGCTGGACCCGCTCCTCCGCCTCCGTGGAGCCGATGAGCCGGACCGTGCTCATGAGGGTCATCGCGGACGCGAACAGCCGCTGGATCACCACGTCGTGCAGGTCCTTGGCGATCCGGTCCCGCTCCTCCAACACCACGATCCGCTCGCTGTCCCGCCGGGCCTCGGCCAGCTCCAGCGCCACCCCCGCCTGCACGGAGAAGGAGTTCAGCATGCGTCTTATGTTGGAGTCGAACGGCGCCCGCTCGGAGAGCTTGCCGAGCAGGAGCACCCCACGGGTGTTGCCGGGGGTGCCCAACGGCACGAGCAACCCGGGGCCGTAGCCGCGGTGGGTGAGCATGGGGCAGTTGGCCTGGCGCAGGTCGGGGATGGCCGCGGCCTCACCCGACTCGTACACCGAGCCGCAGGCGGAGTCCTGGATCTCCACGGGCGTCCCCAGGATCTCCTGGGCGATCGGGCCGTCCGCGAACTCCGCGAACAGGTGCCCCCGCGCGTGCGGGTCCGGCAGCATCACCACGGCGGTGTCCGCGCCAGCGATCTCCCTGGCCTGGGCGGCGAGGTAGGCCAGCACCTCGTCGGTGTCCGCGCCCGACAGCAGTCGGGTGGTGATCTCCGTGGAGGCGGCCAGCCACCGCTCGCGCAGCCGGGTCTCCTCGTACAGACGGGCGTTCTCGATGGCCACACCGGCGGCGGTCGCCAGCGCGGTCACGATGGTCTCGTCCTCCTCGTCGAACTCCCCGCCGTTCTCCTTCTCCGTCAGGTAGAGGTTGCCGAACACCTCGCCGCGTACCTGGATCGGCACACCGAGGAAGCTGGACATCCTCGGGTGGCCCTCCGGGAAACCGCCGAAGTCCGGGTGGTCGCGCAGGTCGGAGAGGCGGAGCGTGGCCTGCTCGAACGAGGGAGTGCCGAGCACGCCCTTGCCGTGCGGGAACCGGCCGATCCGCTCGGCCTGCGCCTGGGTGAACCCGACCGGGATGAACTCGGTGAAACCGCCGTCCTCACCGATCACGCCCAGCCCGGCGAACCTGGCCTCGGCCAGGTGGGCGGCGGCCTCGGTGAGCCGTCGCAGTACGGTCGCCAGGTCCAGGTCGCCACCGATGTCCAGGACGGCCTGGAGCAGAGAGTGCATCCTCCCCTGAGCGGAGAGCCCCGGGTTCATCTGGGAGTGCACATCCGCGAGGAGCTCGTCCAGGGACTTCGGGGACCACCGGTGGCTCTGGGGGATCTTGGTCATGTGTGGTTCAACCTCCGCAGAGCCGTTGAGGGGTTGAGGGCTAATACTCGAATTGTCGTTGGTTTTTTCCCGGTTTGCCACATCTTGCTGCTAGGAAGCTTGTTCGAGGTGCTGGGAATTCCTTTGGAATCGAGGACAGGGGCCCGGCAATTCATGCTAACGTCACCGTCAGTCGGCGCAGGAAGGCACTCTGTGACCTCGCGCCCCGCCCCCGCACCCCCAGGTTCCGGGGTGCCACTCACACGAACCCCTCGAGCCCGTCGTCCCCCCGGTACCTCACCGGAACGGACCGGCTCACACGGCGGAAGGAAGCCCCGGTGTCTGGATATCACGGTACGGTCGGCGCCATCGGCGTCCGTCCCACCGTGTGCCCGGAACCGCTCCGACGAGCGCTGACGCTCGCCGGTCTGCTCACCGGGGTCCTGTTCACCGTGTGGCTCGTCTCCGCCGCCCCGGCGCACTCCTCGGAGCTGCCCGGCGCCGACAACCCCCTCACCGCCGGTGTGGTGGGGAGTTCCTCCGGCCTGGTGGCGGGCACCGAGACGCTCGGGGGTTCCCTCAGCGGCGCGGTCACCACCGTGAGTGAGCGCGCCACCCAGCACGCCACGGAGGCGGTGAACGGTGCCTCGGAGGCCGCGCGTGCGGTCGAGACCGAGGCCTCCGCACCCGTCCAGCAGGTGCGGGACGTGGTTCGGGAAACCTCCCTTCCGCGCCCTGACCACCTGTCCGAACTGGTCGCCACGGACCCCGCGCAGGACACCGAACCCGCGCCGGGAACCGAGGACGACGCCCCCTCCGCGGACGACCGCCAGGACCGCGAGACCGAGGCCAAGGCCCCGGAAGAGCACCGTGCGGTGGCCGAACGGCCCGCCGCCGAAGCGCTGGCCGCGGCCCAGGAGCTCGGTTCCGTCGAGTACCGGGCCAAGGGCACCACCGAGCGCGACCGGGCCACCGACTCCGCCCCCCGCTCCACCGAGGCGCTCACCACCATCGCGGGCGGCAGCGCCCCCGCGTCCGGTGGCACCCCCTCCGCGCCCGCCGTCGCCGGGTTCCTGCCCGTTACCGGCGCCCCGGCGCCCGCCCCCGGCCTGTTCCAGGCCGCCCGGCACGTCCTGCGCTCGGCTCCCGCCGACTCCGCGGACGAGCCGACCTTCTCTCCGGACTAGCGGACCACCGGACCGCGTCCCGCGCCGCACGCCACGAGCGTCCCGCGCCGCACGCGATCAGCCCGGCACGGCTTTCCAAGCCACACCCTTCCCAGCGGCACCAGCCACTCGGTGACCTTCTGGGGGTTGACGTGAATCCCGCACCTCGATCGCGAGGTTCACGTCAGCCGGTGGTCCGCCAGACCGACCGACTGGATCCGGATCGATCCCACTCGCCCCCACCAGGGACGCAGGGGTTCACCGACCGGAGAGCTCGCCCGTACCACCCTCAGGACCGAAACCCCTGGCCAGGGAGACGGTTCGGCGCGACGGGGCACGACACCCGCTCCGTCGCGCCCCCTCGAACAGAACACACGCTCACTCCGGAAGGAAACTCATGTTCCACACCGCCCGTACCTCTGCTCGGACCCTGCTCGTGGCCGCCGGGACCGCTGGATTCGTCGCCCTCGGCGCCGGCGTCGCCGGGGCCGACACACTCGGCGGTGTCACGGACGGCCTCCCCCTGGGCGACCTGGGCAACCACGTCCCCGCCGCCCTGACCGAAGGCGTCTCCACGCCGCTCGGCGACCTGGTCAAGGTCCAGCCCGGCAAGATCTCCGCCCAGCCCGACATCCAGCACCAGTCCGGCCAGAGCGACCCCGTCGGGACGGTCGTCGGTGACACCGTCTCCGCCGACACCCCGATCACGACCGGCAAGGACAACGCCGGGAACGTCGGCCCGCTGGACCTCGGCAAGGCCACGGAGACCCTGCCGCTCAGCGAGGCCGGCGGCGCGGTGGACCCGGTCTCCATGCTGCTCGGCAGCACCGGCCTGCTCGACGGCCTCTCCCTGGACGGCGGCCAGACCCTGCCGCTGAGCGCCCCCAGCTCCCCCCTCAACCTGGCCGAGGGTGCCTCCGTCGTCGACGACACCGTCACCGAGCTGGGCACCCGTGCCCAGAGCGGTCTGCACCAGCCCGGCCTCGACGTGGTCGGCCTGGACGACCTCGGCGTCAAGCAGCTGGGCGAGACCGTCCCGATGAGCGGGCCGGTCGGTCTGGACGCGGGCGAGAACGCCGACCTCACCGGGGGTCTGACCACCCTGCTGCCCAAGGACGTCAAGGACAAGCTGCACATGTCCGGGGCCTCGGAGTTCCAGACGGTGGGTGCGGCCGAGGACGCGGTCACTGACACCGTGGGTGACGTCCGTGGGGCTGTCAGCGGCCTGGGGGTTGGGGAGACCCTGCCGATGTCCGGGGCCTCGGAGTTGCAGACGGTGGGTGCCGCTGAGGACGCGGTCACTGACACCGTGGGTGAGGTCCGTGGCGCTGTCAGCGGCCTGGGGGTTGGGGAGACCCTGCCGATGTCCGGGGCCTCGGAGTTGCAGACGGTGGGTGCCGCTGAGGACGCCGTGACCGACACCGTGGGTGAGGTCCGTGGGGCTGTCAGCGGCCTGGGGGTCGAGGACACCCTGTCGATGTCCGGCGCTGGAACGGACCTGGTCGGCGACCTGCTGCCGAAGACGCCCGGCGGCGACCTGGTCGACGTCCAGGGCCTGCCCGAGCTGGGCAAGCCCGAGGTCGCCCCGCTGCCCCTCGCCTCCGAGCTGGGCACCGAGGAGCTGACCGGCGGCGACCTGCCCCTCGAACTGCCGCTCGGACTGTAGGGACCACGAACGTGCGCCCGTCGGTCGTGGCGGGCGCACCACGCCTCGGGCGGTGAGCGGGACCATCTCCGTTGACCGTGGTGCCAGTGGGGACTGTGGGGGTTTCCCGGCACGTACCAGCGGAGAGCCAGAGTTCCCGCCGCCCGGGGCACCTGCCCTGCCAGGGGCATGAAGGGGCCCCCGTCGCGGATCGCGACGGGGGCCCTCCGCGTGTGCGGACCTCGTCCACCGGCGGTCACGCGGGACGGCGGGAGGGGGCCTTGCGGGGTGGCGGGACACCCTGCGCGTGTGCGGACCTCGGTCATCGGCGGTCACGCGGGACGGCGGGAGGGGGCCTTGCGGGGAGACGACCCTCCGGGTGTGTGGACCTCGTCCACCGGCGGTCACGCGGGACGGCGGATACGAACCCTTGCGCAGTGGCAGGACACGACCCCCGCGACGCGGTGGTGGACGACCCTCGGCGGCGTGTACGGGGCCTCCGCCGGGGCGCCCCGCCACCGCAGACGAGAGGGCCTCCGCCGCTGTCCGCGGTGGAGGCCCTCTGTGTGAACGGTTCGGTCGCGCGTGGCTACCAGCCGTCCTCGCCGGTACCGAAGCCGAGGCCGTCCTGGCACGGGTTGGACGTGGCGTCGCGTCCCTCGCCCGGACGCGCGGACGGCTCAGGGGAGGCGGCGCCGGACTCGGCCTCCTCCTCAGTGCCCTCGGAGCCGGTGTCGACCGGAGTGGGCTCGTCCCCGGGCTGCTCCTCCGGCACGGGGGAGTCGTCGGCGAGCAGTTCGGGCAGCGGGCGGTCCTCACGCACGGCGGAGAACAGCTCGGCGGCCTCCTCCTCGTGCCACATGACCCGGTTCGGGTCGTAGGGCGCCTGGTACCAGGGAACCGTGTGGAACTCGATGTCGGACAGGTCCACGTCGGCCATGGTGACCGCGATGGACAGCATCCGGTCCAGCGACAGCTCGCGGTCGGTGGCGCTGTGCTGGGCCACCGCCTGGAGTATGCCGTTGAGCTTGCTCGGGCTGCTGAGCACGTCACTGCTGGTCACCTGGTCCGCCAGGGCGGCCAGGAACATCTGCTGGCGGTCGATGCGGCCCATGTCCCCGCCGTCGCCGATGTCGTAGCGGGCGCGAACGAAGGACAGCGCCTGCTCGCCGTCGAGCGTCTGGTCACCGGCGTCGAGGTCCAGCTTGGCGCGGCGGTCCTGCATGGGCTCCGGGATGCACATGTCCACCCCGCCCATGGCGTTCACGACGTCGCGGAAGCTCGCGAAGCTCAGGTGCACGAAGTGGTCGACCCGGATGTCGGTGAGGGTCTCGATGGTCCTCACCACGCAGGGCGGTCCGCCGTGGTACATCGCGGCGTTGATCATGCCGAAGTAGCCGTAGGTGCCCTCGGTCTTGCCGTAGGAGTCGCACTCGGGCAGCTGCACCAGTGAGTCGCGCGGGAAGCTGACCACCGAGACGCGCTTGTCGGGCGAGATGTGCGCGAGCATCAGGGAGTCGGAGCGCTCGCCCTCGAACTCGGTCGAGTAGGCGGGGCTGTCCTCCTCATAGCCGTCAGATCCGATGAAGAGGATGTTGACGGCGTCGCTGATCTTGTCCGGCCGCTCCTCGTCGCCGAGCAGTGCCTCGATGTCGTGCTGCACCATGTCGGAGCGCAGCGAGTAGTAGTAGGCGTAGGCGGTGCCCACCCCGACCAGCAGGATCAGCGCCAGGGACGCGGAGGTCCACATGACCACCCTGCGCAGGCGGCTGCGCTTGCGCTTGTTCTGCTTGCCCGACGTGGCCGCGGCCGCCGCGACCGTGGTCGAGGCGTCCGGTTCCGGGTCGTCCCCGCTCCCGGCCCCCTCGGCGTCACCGTCCGGCGCGGCCTTGGCGCCCGGCTCCGGGGTGTCCGGGCCTTCGGTGTCCGGGCCGTCGGTGTCCGGCACCGAGGCGGCGGCGGTGCCGGTCTCGTCGCCGTCCTCCTCCGAGCCCTTCTCCCCGTCCTCCCGTGCGACCTCGTCCGCGGCCTTGTCCGCGGCCTCGTCCGGGCCCTCACCCGGGCTGTGCTCCGAGGACTCCCCGGGTTCGGCTTCGGTGTCCCCCGAACCGGACCCCGTGGTCGCGACCGGCGCGTCGACGTCTATGGCGACGGTCTCCGGAGCGTCCTCCCCGTTGGTCGCGGGCTCGCCTTCGGCCGAAGGCTCCTCGGTGGGAGCATCGGGCTCGGTTGGCTCGTTGGCCTCGCCGGGCACGTCGGAGTCGGCGGGACCGGCGGAGTCGGGGCCGTTATCGTCCGGCCCTTCCCGCCTCACGTCCTGCTCCTCGGCGCCCTCGGCCTGAGCGGAGGGCTCGGAGTTCTCGTCTGGTGTCTGGTCCGCGCCGGAATCGGCGGAGTTCTCGTCAGCGGGCATCGTGACAATCTCGGTGAGTTCGGACGGCTGGGCGTGCCAACGGCCGGACACCGACCCTGAAGGGTCACGCGTCCGAGTCCGGGGGAGGGCGGGGGTCGCGCGGGGGAAACACGCGGGCAGACCGGAATCCTGACCGAAAAATCGCCGAGGGGGAGTGCCGAGGCATGGTGAAAAGCCGGGACACCAACGGACTGGGTTCGCCAAGTACACCGGAACCTGCGCGTGGCAGTGATCCTAGGTGAAGTTCTCGTTGAGTGCGTGCTCGGGTTGTCCATGCGCGCGGTTCCTGACCACAATTGCGCCGTACAATTCCTTCGCCGGGTGGCAGTCGTCTGCGAGTTTTCTGTCTGACTGTCTCATCTGTTCCCTTGGGAACCACTTCCGACGCGCCGGTACGACACGGGTTATTGGTGGTGAGGAGGTGGGATAGGGCCTGATGTCACGTTCTGCGGGGCCTGGGAGCCTTCGGTCCCGGGGATCGCTCGCGGCCCGACCGGGATCAGTCGTCCCAGAAGCCGCTCTCCTTCTCCTTCTTCTCGGGCTCCTCCTCGGTGGCGGTCGCGGCACGGCCGCCGCCCTTGCCGCTCGGCTTGGCGCTGGTCCTCGTGCTCTTGGTGGTCTTGCGCGCGGTGCCGCCGGTGCTTCCGGAGCCGCTGGCGGCCTTGGCGGTGCCGGTGTGGCGCGGACGCGGGGTGACCGAGCTCTTCTCGATGGGCGCGCTGGGTCTGGGGGCCTCGCCGGAGTGGATGCTCAGGGCCTCCTCCTCCACACTGAGCATCTTGCGCATCAGGGCGGGCACCTCGGGCAGACGGTCCGCGCGCAGGTGGGCGCCGAGGACCTCCAGGGCGTGGTCGCACAGGACGCGCTTGGCGGTGGCCGCGCTGACCCCGCTCAGCTGCTCGACCTCGGGCAGGTCGTGTTCGCGCAGCAGACGGACGACCTCGCTGAGCCGCTCCCGGGCCTTGCGGTCGGTCATCGACATGACCGTGAGTTCCGCCTCGCGCAGGAAGTCGGTGCCATCGCCGGTGCCGTCGCGCTCCGCGATGAAGGCGCTGGTGAGGTTGCGGGCGGAGGTTCGGGTGCCGGTGCGCAGTTCGGCGCGGCGGATCTGCCGGGAGTGCAGCGCGGTCACGACCACGCTGGTGACGAGGCTGATCCCGGCGCCGATCACGACGAGCACGGCGGGGTTTTCGAGCAGCATGTGTACGGGAGACCTTTCCGGGCGGTGGTCCGCACGGGACATGGCCACGGTGTTGACGGGGGCTGCGGGTGCGGGGGTGACGGAGGGTGTTCGAGTGCCAGCTGGTACTCGGGTGCGTGACTATTCGGCAGTTCGGTGCTCGTTGTCAAGTGTCACGACGGAGCGGGCGCTCGCGGACGCGGCGCCTTCCCAGTTCAGGACAGATGGGGGCAGGATCGACAGTTCGCCTTCACTACCGCCTGCCCGGCCCCGATCCGGGTAAACATCGCTGTCCACAGCCTGTGGACAGTCGGACGACTCTCCCCGGAGGAGTCGGGCGATCGCGGGGGTACCGCGGCGTCCGGAGGCCCCGACGGACCTAACCGGCCAGGAGTCCGTTCACGGCCTCCGGCGAGAGGATCTCCTCACTGACCATCGCCGCGCAGCCGCGCACCCCGGCGTCGTCCCACAGCGTGCTCGCCACGATCCTCAGCTGGCGCGTGGCCAGGGCCGTGCACTGCTGGAACACCACCTCGCGCACGCCCGCCACCAGGTGGTCGTAGGCCTCCGAGAGGTCGCCGCCGAGCACGATCAGCTCCGGGTTGAGCAGGTTCACCGCGCCCGCCAGGGTCTCGCCCAGTCGCCGCCCGGCCTCGCGCACCAGGGTGACCGCCACCGGGTCGCCCTCCGAAGCCAGCGCCACCAGCTCCTTGAGCCCCGTCACCTCGCGGCCCTGCTCTGCCGCCTGGACCAGGAGCCTGCGCCCGCCCGCCACCGCCTCCAGGCAGTCGGTGTTGCCGCAGCGGCACGGCAGGCCGCCGCCGTCCCGTACGGGGACGTGGCCGATCTCCCCGGCCGCGCCCAGAGCGCCGCGCAGCAGGCGGCCGCCGGAGACCAGACCCGCGCCGATTCCCGTGGAGACCTTCACGAACACCATGTCGTCGGTGTGGCCGTGACCGCCCGCGATGTGCTCCCCGAGCGCCATCACGTTCACGTCGTTGTCCACCATCACCGGGACGGGGAAGCGCTCCGCGACCATCGGGCCCAGGGCCACGCCCGCCCACTTGCCCAGGACCGGGCGGTCCTCGGCGCGTCCGGCGTGGAACTCCACGGTGCCGGGCAGTCCGATGCCCACCCCGCGCACCTCGTCGGGGGAGCGGCCCAGCTCGGAGATCTGCTCCGACCACGTGTCCAACAGCCAGGGCACGGTGGCGTCCGGGCCCTGCTCCATGTGGGGGGTTCCGGGGGCGCGCAGCAGCACCCGCCCGTCGAGATCGCACACGGCCGCCTGGCTGCGGGCCATGCCGAGGGCCGCGGTGAGGATCAGCCCGTTGGAGGCGTTGAACTCCAGCAGTGTGGGCGGTCGGCCCCCGCTGGAGGCGGCGCGGGTCCCCTCAGTCACCAGTCCGCCGTCCATCAGCTCGGTGACCCGCAGGGCCACGGACGGACGGGAGAGCCCCGTGGCGCGGGCGATCTCGGAGCGGCTGGTGGCGCTGCCGGTGCGGATCATCTCCAGGATGTGTCCGCTGGTGGCGGTGGAGGACAGGCGTCCCGGGGTTCTGGCCATGCCTCATTCAACCATTCGCTTGGCGGTGTGGCTTGAAGTTCGTGCACTTATGTAAACTAATGTTATGAAGTGTGCTTGGTTTTTTACCATAGTGCGATTAGGGTCGAAACCGGACCATGGACCCCTCGTCCAGGGCCACTCGCCCCCAGTGCGGCGGTAGCCCCCCGCCACCACCTCCGCGCCCCCCGTCTCACCCCTCGCACGTCCTCCCCTCTCGCAGGAGCCAACCGAATGCCGCAGCAGCCCGTGCCCCGCCCCACCGACCTGGTGGTCTTCGGCGGAACCGGTGACCTGTCCATGCGTAAACTGCTCCCCTCCCTCTACCTCCTGGACCGTGACGGCCACCTTGGCGGGGACACCCGGGTCGTGGCGGTCTCCCAGGACGGCCTCACCGACGCCGACCTGCGCGACAAGGCCTCCTCCGCAGTCGGGAGCCACAGTGCCGTCCAGGTGGTCGAACCCGAGGTCCTGCGTCGTTTCCTCGGCCGCCTCTCCCACGTGACCGTCGACGTCGGCGGCGACCCCTCCGGATGGACCGACCTCGCCGCCGCCCTCACCCCCGGCCGCGACCGCGTCTTCTACCTCGCCGTGCCGCCGATGATCTCCGGGGCCATCTGCCAGGGGCTCCAGGACGCGGGCCTGGTCACCCCCGAGTCCCGTGTCGTCATGGAGAAGCCGCTCGGCCGCGACCTCGACTCCGCCAAGGCCGTCAACGACGCCGTGGGCGCGGTCTTCGAGGAGTCCCGCACCTACCGGATCGACCACTACCTGGGGAAGGAGACCGTGCAGAACCTGCTCGTGCTGCGGTTCGCCAACGTCTTCCTCGAACCCCTGTGGAACTCCCGGTGGATCGACCACGTGCAGATCACCGCCACCGAGACCGTGGGCGTGGGCGGACGGCGCGGCTACTACGACTCCTCCGGCGCCATGCGCGACATGGTGCAGAACCACCTGCTCCAGCTGCTCTGCCTCACCGCCATGGAGCCCCCGGCCAGCTACGACCGCGACGCCGTCCGGGACGAGAAGCTCAAGGTCCTCCAGTCCCTGAGACCCCTCTCCGGGAACCGGGTCGCCGAACACACCGTGCGCGGCCAGTACACGAGGGGGACGGTCCAGGGCGAGGAGGTCCTCGGCTACCTGGACGAGGCGGGCGGACCGGCGACCAGCGACACCGAGACCTTCGTGGCCCTGCGCGCCGAGGTCGCCAACTGGCGGTGGGCGGGAGTCCCCTTCTACCTGCGCACCGGCAAGCGCCTGGGGCACGCCCGCTCCGAGATCGTCATCCGCTTCCGCGACGTCCCGCACACCATCTTCCCCGGGGCCGCGGCCTCCGGAGCTGGCAGCCTCGTCATCCGCCTCCAGCCCGACGAGGGCATACACCTGACCATGCTGGCCAAGACGCCCGGCGCCGGTGCGCTGCGTCTGCGGCCGGTCCCGCTGGAGCTCAGCTTCGCCGACACCTTCGCCACCCGCTCTCCCGAGGCCTACGAGCGGCTGCTGATGGACGTGTTGGCCGGGGACTCCACCCTCTTCATGCGCCGCGACGAGGTCGAGGCCGCGTGGCGGTGGGTGGACCCCGTCATCGAGGCCTGGCAGGGCCTCGACACCCCACCCGAGACCTACCCCGCCGGAAGCTCCGGCCCCGCAGGAGCGCAGCGGCTCATCGGCCGTTCCGGCAGCACGTGGCACGAAGAGGAGCAGGCATGACCGCGCACACCCCCGGCACCACCCCCGTCGTCCACCCGGTGATCGCGGAGGTCACCCGGCGCCTGACCGAGCGCAGCGACGCGACCCGCTCCGCCTACCTGACCCGTGTCCGTGAAGCGGTCGGCCAGGGCCCGTCCCGCACCTCCCTGGGCTGCGCCAACCTCGCGCACGGTTTCGCCGCCTGCGGGGTCGGAGACAAGCTCTCGCTGGCTGGTGACGTCACCCCCAACCTGGCGATCGTCTCCGCGTACAACGACATGCTCTCCGCCCACCAGCCCCTGGAGACCTACCCCGCCGTCATCAAGAAGGCGGTCGCGGAGGCGGGCGGGGTCGCCCAGTTCGCGGGCGGGGTGCCCGCCATGTGCGACGGCATCACCCAGGGGCGGGCGGGCATGGAACTGTCCCTGTTCAGCCGCGACGTGATCGCGATGTCGGCGGCCGTGGCGCTGTCCCACGACATGTTCGACGGCGCTCTCATGCTCGGCGTGTGCGACAAGATCGTGCCCGGCCTGCTCATCGGCGCCCTGTCCTTCGGTCACCTGCCGGTGGCCTTCGTGCCCGCCGGTCCCATGCACTCCGGCCTGCCCAACAAGGAGAAGGCGCGGGTCCGCCAGAAGTTCGCCGAGGGCAGGGTCGGCCGCACGGAGCTGCTCCAGGCCGAGTCCGCCGCCTACCACTCGCCCGGCACCTGCACCTTCTACGGCACCGCCAACTCCAACCAGATGCTCATGGAGGTCATGGGCCTGCACCTGCCCGGGGCCAGCTTCGAGCAGCCCGGCACCCCGCTGCGCGAGGCCCTGACCTCCGAGGCCGGCCGCCGCGTGCTCGGGCTGACCTCCCTCACCGAACACCACACCCCGGTCGGCGAGCAGATCGACGAGAAGGCCATCGTGAACGCCGTGGTCGCGCTGCTGGCCACCGGCGGCTCCAGCAACCACACGCTGCACCTGGTCGCCATCGCCCGTGCCGCCGGGATCCAGCTCACCTGGGACGACTTCGCCGACCTGTCCGAGGCCGTGCCGCTGCTCACCCGCATGTACCCCAACGGCGCCGCCGACGTGAACCGGTTCCACGAGGTGGGCGGCATGGCCTTCCTCATCGGCACCCTGCTGGACGCCGGGCTCCTGCACGAGGACGTCCGGACCATCGCCGGTCCGGGCCTGAACCGCTACCGCCAGGTCCCCGAGCTGACCGAGAGTGGCCAGCTGACCTGGGTGGACGGCCCCACGGAGAGCGCGGACACGACGGTGCTGCGCCCGGCCACCGACCCCTTCGCCCCCGACGGCGGACTGCGCATGCTGGAGGGCAACCTCGGCCGCGCCGTGATCAAGGTGTCCGCCGTGGCGCCCGAGCGGCACGTCGTCGAGGCCCCCGCCCGGGTCTTCGGGGACCAGGCCGAACTCCAGACGGCCTTCGCCGCCGGAGAGCTGACCGGGGACTTCGTCGCCGTGGTCCGGTTCCAGGGCCCGCGCGCCAACGGCATGCCGGAGCTGCACAAGCTCACCCCGCCGCTGGCCGTGCTCCAGGACCGGGGCCAGAAGGTCGCCCTGGTCACCGACGGGCGCATGTCCGGCGCGTCCGGCAAGGTGCCCGCAGCCATCCACGTCTCACCCGAGGCGGAGGCGGGCGGCCCGCTGGCCAGGGTCCGGGACGGCGATCGCATCCGGCTGGACGCGGTCCGGGGCACACTGGAGGTCCTGGCCGACCTCGACGGGCGCGAGGACGCCCGGCCCACGGTGGACTCCTCCGCCGGGACCGGACGCGAACTCTTCGCCGCCCTGCGCGGGGCGGTCGGCCCGGCCGAGACCGGCGCCGGGGTCTTCGGCCACTGAGCGCGGGCGGGCCGCCCGGCCCGCCGTCCGCGACGCACGTACCCACTGACCACTTGGAGACAGCCATGACGACGATCCCCCGCTCAGGTGCGGACGTGCTCGACCTCGCACCGGTGATGCCCGTAGTGGTGGTCGAGGACGCCGAACACGCCGTCCCGCTGGCACGAGCCCTGGTGGCGGGCGGTCTGCCCGGCATCGAGGTGACCCTGCGGACCCCGGCGGCCCTGGACGCCATCGAGCGGATCGCCCAGGAGGTGCCGGAGGCCGTGGTGGGCGCCGGGACCATCGTCAACGGCGAGCAGGCCCGCTCCGCCGCCAAGGCGGGGGCGCGTTTCCTCGTCAGCCCCGGGTGCACGCCGTCGCTGGCCCGGGCGATGGCCGACACCGGGCTGCCCGCCCTGCCGGGGGTGGCGACGGTGTCGGAGGCGATGGCGCTGCTGGAGCTCGGGCTGACCGAGCTCAAGTTCTTCCCGGCCGAGGCCTCGGGTGGGGCGGCGTTCCTGAAGTCGCTCACCGGCCCGCTGCCGCAGGTCCGGTTCTGCCCCACCGGCGGAATCACCGCGCGCAGCGCCCAGAGCTACCTCGCGCTGCCCAACGTGGGCTGTGTGGGAGGCAGCTGGCTCACCCCCGCCGCGCTGGTCGGCGAGGGCCGTTGGGACGAGGTCACCGAGCTCGCGCGCGAGGCCGCGGCGCTGGAGCGCTGAACCGGGCCGGGTTCGGTCGGCCCGATCGGATTCAGGGCTGGTCGGCGCCTGAGGAGCGGGCGTCGACCAGGACCTGCACCCCGTCCAGGACCCGCTCCAGCCCGAAGGCGAACTCGTGGTCGGGTTCGTAGAGCGCCTGGTGGGTGGTGCCGACCGCCACGCCCACCCGCGCGGCCGTCGGGTACCTGGAGTCGTCGATCAGCGCGGACAGCAGGGGGTCGGCGGTCCGCCACCACTGCTGGTCGTCCATCCCCGAGTCCCGGGCGATCCACTCGGAGTCGACGGTCTGCCGGGCGGTGCTCTCCACGTAGCCGTTGACCAGGCTGACGGTGGAGTCCATCTCGACCTCGCTCAACCCCAGCCCGTCCACGGCGGAGAGCTCGTGGTCGTACTTGGCGATGAGGTTGGGACCGAGGAGACGCGTGGTGACGGTCTGGAGCATCCACGGGTGGCGGATGTAGAGGTCGCGGTTGGCGTGCGCGATCCGGTGCAGACGCTCCCGCCAGGTGCCGGACCGCTCCGTGGTGTCCAGATCGGCGTAGGCGGCGTCCACCATGAGGTCGATGAGCTCGCCCTTGCCGGGCACGTAGGTGTACAGGGACATCGTGCCGACGTCCAGGGTCTCGGCGACCCGGCGCATGGACAGCGCGGTGATCCCCTCGGAGTCCGCCAGTTCGGTGGCCGCGACCACGATCCGGTCGATGCTCAGCCCCGGTTTGCCCCTGCGGCGGCTCGCGGGTTCCTGTGTGCGCCACAACAGGGCCAGGCTGCGCGCGGGATCGCCACTCTTGCTGTTCTGCGGGGACATCGGTCCGTCCTGGTACTGGGTCCGTAGGGCGTACGGGCCAGTGTACGTCCGCGAGGCCCCCGCCCCCACGGCCGACGGGGAGCGGGGGCGCCACGGACGGTCCCGCGCGACACCACGAGAACTTCCGCCGCCCGACCAGCCAAGTGCCCAGGCACCGAAGCGAACCGTTGAGCGTGTGGACCGCCCCGAAGGGCGCCGAGACCCCGTGCCGCGAGCGGTTCCTCCGCGACGACCGGGCGTACCGCTCACAGCTGGCGCGGTGGTTCCGAGACCGGAAGGCCCCCTCGGGACACCACGAACACCCGCCACCCGCACTGTTCGGCAACCCGACCGTGGCCGGGGACACCTGGATCGCGCAGAACCCGCTGCTGATGGCGGTGGTCTGGCCGCTGCTGGTCGCGGTGTTCGCTCCGCTGTCCGTGTACCGGTACCGCTCTTTGGGCGGCTGATCGCTCCCCCGGACGGGTGCCCGTAAGCCTCCTGGGTGGCGGGGGCGGGTCGGCGCGCTCGGTAGCTGGCTTTGGGCTGGTCGGGCAGCGGGGTCGCGCGGGGGACCGTTCGTGGCACGGGGGGCTGTGAGCACCTTGGGATGGGGATGGGCGCGCTCGGTGGCTGGCTTTGGGCTGGTCAGGTGGGCGTGTGTCCGTGGTGTCGCGGGGGGCGGCCCGACGGGCCGGGGAAGGAGGTGTCCGCCGCAGTGAGGGCGGGCATCAGGCCCGGTCGGGTGGCCCGGGCGCTACCCGGTGAACTCCGCCGCGTGCTCGGCGGCCCACTGGGCCAGGGTGCGCCCCGGGCGGCCGGTGACGCGCTGGACGGTGTCCTGGACCTGCCCGCCGGCCTCCGGGGGGTTGCTGGCCAGCTCCAGCGCGAAGGTCACGTACTCCTCGTCGTGCCCTTGGGTGCGCAGGCGCTGGGCGGTCTCCTCCAGGGAGAGCAGGACCACGCTGACCTCCCGGCCGATCGCCGTGGACAGCCGCGTGGCCTGCTCGGCCGGGGTCAGCGACTCCGGGCCGCTGATCAGGTACGACTGTCCGCCGTGGCCGTCCTCGGTGAGCGCGCTGACCGCCACCGAGGCGATGTCGGCCTCGTGCACCATGGCGCTCGGCTGGTCGCGGGACACCCGCATCAGGCCCTCGGTGCGGATCTCCTCGGCGTGCGCGAGGAGGTTGGCCATGAACTCGACCGGGTTGAGGAAGGTCCAGGCGAGCGCGCTCGCACGCAGGGCCTCCTGGACGCCGCCCTCGTAGAAGTCGGACAGCACCGTCACCCGGCGCACGCCCGCGGCCTCGGCCAGTTCGACCAGTCGCGGTCCGGTCTCCAGCGGCGCGTAGTCGTCCCCGCCGAAGGTGATGAGGTGCAGGCCCTCGACGCCACTGAGGTGCGGCACGAGGTATTCGGGGTCGGTGAGGTCGCCCCGGACCGCCTCGGCTCCCTGGGGCAGTGCTCCTCGGGCGCGTTCGGGGTCGCGGGTGAGGGCCCGCACGGGGTGGCCTGCGGCGACGAGTTGCCGGACGATCTCGCGGCCGACGGTGCCGGTGGCCCCGGCGATGAGAAAGGTCAAGACGCATCCTTCCGTAGTGCGTACAGTACATCGTACGGCGAGGATCAGACGGGCTTGGCCGGGCAGCCCTCAAGGTGGTCGTCCACCACGCCGGTGGCCTGGAGGTAGGAGTACACGATGGTGCTGCCCACGAAGTTGAAGCCGCGCTTCTTCAGGTCCCGGCTGAGCCGGTCGGACAGTTCGGTGGTCACCGGCACCTCCTCGAGGGCGGTCCAGTGGTTGACCACCGGTTCGCCCTCGACCCACCCCCACAGGTAGGCGTCGAAGGTGCCGAACTCCCCGCGCACCCGTTGGAAGGCCTGGGCGTTGCGCACCGCTGAGCCGACCTTGAGGCGGTTGCGGACGATGCCCGGGTCGGAGAGGAGCCGATCCGTTTCGGCCTGTCCGTAGGCGGCGATCCGCTCGAAGTCGAAGCCGTCCATGGCGCGCCGGTAGTTCTCCCGTTTGTTCAGCACCGTCGACCAGGAGAGACCGGCCTGGGCGCCCTCCAGGACGAGCATCTCGAACAGGTACCCGTCGGCGTGCGAGGGACGCCCCCACTCGTGGTCGTGGTACTCGGTCATGAGCTGGGACGCGTTCCGGGCCCAGGCGCAGCGGTGGGTGTCGGTCACGGGGTGCTCCTCGGTGCGGTGGTCGGGTGGCCTCCATCGTCCCGGAGACCGGTGACGGTTGGTGGGAGTCGTGTGCCGGGTGGGAAACACGTTGATCGAGTGGATCGGTGGGGAAAGGATGGGAGGGTGACAGGCACAGACACGCCTCGGGACACGCCGAGCGCACCACGAGCCCGTCCCGGCGCACCCAGGGTGCGGCTGGTGGCGATGTCCGAACCCGTGCTCGCCGCCCTGGCGGAGGGGGACACGGAGACAGCCAGTGCCCTCATTGGCGTCGAACTCGGTGAGCACTTCGCCACCGAGGAGATGCGCTGGTTGTGCCGTTACCGTCTCGGGCAGATCCAGGCGGTGCCCGGCCGGGCCAGCTGGCTGACCAGTGTGGTCGTGGACGCCGACCAGGGCTGGGCGGTGGGGCACGCCGGTTTCCACGGGCCGCCGGACGAACGCCGGATGGTGGAGATCGGGTACTCCGTGGTGCCGGAGATGCGGCGCCGGGGCTACGCGCGGGCCTGCGTGGTCGAGCTGCTCCGCCGGGCCGACGCGGAGCCGGAGGTCGCTGTGGTGCGGGCGTCGATCCGGCCGGACAACTCCGCCTCGCTGGCGACCATCGCGGGGTTCGGCTTCGAGCACGTGGGCGAGCAGTGGGACGATATCGACGGTCTGGAGTTCATCCACGAGCGCCCGTCGCCGCGCCCGGAGTCGGGGGCCTGAGGGTCGGCCCCCGCAGCCCGTCCCGAGACCCCGCAGCCGCCCGAGGGACACGGATCAGGTGCACCCCGGACCGCCGACCTCGTCCGGTCCGGCACAGCACCGGTTCAGTCGGTGCCGTGCCAGGAACTCCACAGCGCCGCGTACGCCCCGCCCGCCGCGATGAGCTCGTCGTGCGTGCCCAGCTCGGTGACGCGCCCGTCCGCGACCACGGCCACCCGGTCGGCGTCGTGCGCGGTGTGCAGGCGGTGCGCGATCGCGATCACCGTCCGGCCCTCCAACACCGCAGCCAGGGACCGCTCCGTGTGCCGCGCCGTCCTCGGGTCCAGCAGCGAGGTGGCCTCGTCCAGCACCACCGTGTGCGGGTCCAACAGCACCACGCGGGCCAGCGCCACCTGCTGCGCCCGGGCCGGGGACAGGGCCTCGCCGCCCGAACCCACCCGGGTGTCCAGTCCGTCAGCGAGCCCCCGCGCCCAGTCGGCGTCCACCGCGTCCAGCGCGCGCGAAAGAGCCGTGTCGTCGACGTCGACGCCCTCGGGAGCCGCGATGGCCAGGTTCTCCCGCAGGGTGCCGGTGAAAACGTGGTGCTCCTGGTTGACCAGGACGATCCGCTCGCGCAGCACCTCGGGGGCCAGCTCGGCGACGGGAACCCCGCCCAACAGCACGCGCCCCGCTCCCGGCGCGTCCGCCCCGGACAGCAGACGGCCGATCGTGGTCTTGCCCGCGCCGGAGGGGCCCACCACGGCGAGCCGTTCCCCGGGGTGCACACTGAGGTCGATCCCGCGCAGCACGTCGTGGCCGGGCACGTAGGAGTAGCGGACCCCGGACAGCTCGATCCGGTCGTCCGCCGGGACCCGGCCGGAGCCCGCGGACTCCTCCGGCAGCCGCTGCACGCCCCGCAGGCGCGCGAACGACGCACCGGCGCGCTGGAGCTCCTCCAACCTCTGGGTGACGCCGATCGTCGGGTCCACCATCTGCTGCACGTACAGCAGGCAGGTCACCAGGACACCGAGGCTGATCCCGCCGTTCAGGTACATCGCCCCGCCGACCATCAGGGTGACGGAGACGGGCAGTACGAAGACCGCCTCGGCGACAGGGAACAACACCGACCGCAGCCGCAGGCTGCCCCGGCGGGCCCGGTACAGGACACCGACGTCCCGGTCGGTCACCCCTCGACGGTCCTCCTGGACGCGCAGGGCCTCCACGGTGCGGCCGCCCTCGGCGGTGGCGGTGGCGCCCTCCAACGCGGTGGACAGGGCCGCGCCCTCCGCCAGGTAGGTCTCGCGCGAACGCCTCAGGTACCAGCGCGCGGCGGGCCACACCAGGGGGAATCCCAGCAGGGCGCACAGGCCCAGCAGCGGGTGCAGCCAGGTGATCGCGACCACCAGGACCAGGACCTGGAGCACGCCCATGCTGATCTCCGGCAGCGCCCCGCGAAGGCTGGTGCCCACGTTGCCCACGTCGGCGGAGACACGGGTGGTGAGGTCGCCGGTGCCCGAACGCTCCACCACCCGGGGCGGCAGGGACAGCACCCGGCCCACGAAGTCCTCCCGCAGCCGCCGCAGGACGTGCTCCCCGAACCGGTAGACGGCGCGGCGCGCGTACCGGGTGAGCAGGAGCTGCACGAAGGCGGCCGCGAGCACACCGGCGGCCAACCGGTCCACCGTCCCCAGGGTGGCCGTGCCCGCCTCCACCAGGTTGACGATCCGGCCCAGGAGATAGGGGCCGACCAGCCCGGCACCGGTGGCCAGGCAGGTCAGCAGGATCACCCGGACCACGCGTGCGCGTTCGGAGCGCAGCAGCCGGACGGTGTCGCGGCGGACCTCCGCGCGGTCGGCGACGGGCAGGCTCATTCCGGGTCCCCTTCGTTCTCGGAGGCGCCACGGAACACCAGCGCCCGGTAGTCGGGCCGGTCGGCGAGCAGCTCGCCGTGGGTGCCGACCGCGGCGACCCGCCCGTCCACGAGCTGCACCACCCGGTCCGCCCGGTCCAGCAGGAGCGGCGAGGTCCCGGCGACCACGGTGGTGCGCCCGGTGCGGGCCTCGTGCAGCCGCTCGGCGATGGTGGACTCGGTGTGCGCGTCCACGGCCGAGGTGGGTTCGACCAGCACCAGCACCTCGGGGTCGGCCAGGAGCGCCCGGGCCAACCGGACCCGCTGGCGCTGACCGCCGGAGAGGTTGCGGCCCTGCGGTTCGACGGCGGAGTCCAGCCCGTCCGGCATCGAGGTGAGCACGTCGTCGGCGCCCGCCACGTGCAGGGCGGCCCTGATCCCGGTGTCGGGGTGTCCGCCGTGCGGGTCCATGACCTCGCGCAGCGACCCGGCGAACAGGTACGACTCGTTGTCGGAGACCAGCACGCGTCGGCGCACCTCCCCGATCCCCACGTCGCGCAGCGGCACTCCGCCCCACAGGGTCTCGGAGGCCGTGTAGCGCCCGAGCCGGTCCACCACGGCGGCGGCCCCGGAGTCGGCGGAGACGAGAGCGGTGGTCAGGCCAGGCGGGACACGCACCCCGGAGTCGGGTTCGACCAGTTCGGCCCCCTCCTCCGGGCCGGGGAGGTCCCGGCCGCTGCCGGTGGGCGGGGGGTCGAGGGTGAGCAGGTCGAGCGTCCGGCGCACGGAGACGAGGCCCTCGATCATGGCACTGGCCCCCTCGATGATGAAGAACACCGGGAGGATGAGGACGGCCACATAGGCGTAGACGGCGACGGTCTCACCCACGGTGATCTGCCCGTTCACCGCCAGACGCGCGGCCACCCAGGTGACCGCCCCGAGGAAGACCACGGGCAGGCAGGCGCTCACCGCCTGGAACCAGCTGGTGGTCTCGCTGACCCGGTAGCCCTGGTGGAGCAGGTCCCTGGACCGGTCCTCGTAGCGGCGGGCGAAGTGCGCCCTGCCTCCGACGCCGCACAGGACCCGCAGACCGGAGACGATGTCGGCGGCGAGCGCGGTGGTGCGCCCCTGGTGTTCGCGGTAGACGCTCTGGTGGCCGTGCAGCCGCCCCATCAGCGGGCCGATGACGGCGGCCAGCACCGGGACACCGAGCACGACGATCGCGGCGAGGGGCGGCGAGATGGTGAACAGCAGGACGGAGACGCCCGCGTAGGCGACGACCGCGCCCACCCCGGGGCCGGTCATGGTGAGGATCTGGGCGATGCGCAGGACGTCCGAGGCCTGCACCGTGGACAGCTCGCCCGAGGAGACGCGGCGGGACAGAGAGGCGCCCAGCACCGTGGAGTGCCGGGTGATCACGCGCATGGTCCGGTGCGCGGCGTCCGCCCGGACCAGGGACATCGTCCGGTGCCGCAGGATCGACACGGTCGCGGTCACCACCGCCACCACGGCGGTGATCCCGGCCCACTGGACCAGGGCGCGGGGATCCTCGGCACGCAGACCGTCGTCGATGGCGCGGGCGAGCAGGTAGGGCGGGAACACCAGCCCGACCATCCACAGGGTGCCGTAGAAGGAGCCGCGCAGCACCCGCCACGGCTGGGAGGTGATCAGCCACCACACGTAGCGCAGGGGGCCGCGCAGGTCGGGTGTTCCGGTGGGGGGAAGGGCCGAGCGGGGGAGCGGGCGGGTTCCCCAGGGGCCGGGAACACCCGTGGTCTCGGGCAACTGGCACCTCCGTGTGCACTGGATCACGCCCATGTAACCAGGGCTCCGGACCGCGCCCGGGGCGGACCCCCGGCAGAGGGGCGCGGTCCAGGTCGGACCGCCCGGGAACGTCGCCGCCAACGGTGACGCGGCGTCCCCCCTGGGTAAGGGGGTGACAGGTGGTCGGCGGCACGGTAGAACGGCACGAGCGCCCCACCCTCAAAGAACCGAGGAGCACCACCCCTTGACCGCCAACCCGTTCCTGTCACCCAGCGAACTGCCCTACCGTCTTCCCGACTTCGCGGCGGTCCGCGAGGAGCACTTCCTGCCCGCCTTCGAACAGGGCGTGGCCGAACACCTCGCCGAAGTGGACGCGATCGCCCGCGACCCGGAGCCCGCGACCTTCGACAACACCATCGCCGCGCTGGAGCGCTCCGGCGCGACCCTCGGGCGAGTCGAGGTCGTCCTCCACACACTGACCGGCTCCGACGCCAGCGACGGCATCCGCGAGATCGAGAAGGAGATCGCGCCGCGCTCCACCCGGCACCGGGACGCGATCTCCCTCAACCGCGACCTGTGGGCACGCATCCAGCAGGTCAGCACGGACGACCCGCAGGAGGCCTGGCTGCTGGAGCGGTACCGCCTCGACTTCGTCAAGGCCGGGGCCGACCTCGGTGAGGACGACCAGGCGCGGCTGCGCGAGCTCAACGCGCGCCTCGCCGAGCTCGGAACCGAGTTCTCCCGCAACGTCGTCCGCGCCACCGGGGAGTCCGCGCTGGTCACCACTGACGTCTCCGACCTCGATGGCCTGGACGAGGCGCGCCTGGGCGCCATCAAGCAGGGCGACGAGTACGTCCTGCCGCTGCTGAACACCACCGTGCAGCCCGCCCTGGCCCAGCTCACCAACCGCGCCACCCGCGAGCGCCTGTACACGCTGAGCGCCGAACGGGCCCCGGAGAACCTGGAGATCGGCGCCCGCATGGCCGAGCTGCGCGCCGAGCGCGCCCGGCTGCTGGGCTACTCCGACCACGCCGCCTACAAGGTCGCGGACCAGACGGCGAAGACCGTGGAGGCTGTCGAGGAACGGCTCGGCCAGCTGGTCGGTCCGGCCCGTCGCAACGTCGAGAAGGAGGCCGAGGCGCTCGCCGAGTACGCCGGTCACGACATCGAGCCGTGGGACTGGCCGTACTACACGGAGCAGGTGCGCAAGGCCCGGTACGACTTCGACGAGAGCGTGCTGCGGCCCTACTTCGAGCTCGGCCGGGTGATCGAGGACGGCGTCCTCCACGCGGCGACCCTGCTCTACGGGGTCACGTTCACCGAGCGGCCGGACCTGAAGGGCTACCACCCCGACATGCGCGTGTGGGAGGTGTTCGACGGCGACGGCACCGCGCTGGGCCTGTTCCTGCTGGACCCCTACGCCCGCCCGACCAAGCGCGGCGGCGCGTGGATGCACAACCTGGTCGACCAGTCGTTCCTGCTCGACGAGCGGCCGGTGGTGGTCAACAACCTCAACGTCGCCAAGCCCGTCTCCGGGCCCACCCTGCTCACGTTCGACGAGGTGGAGACGGCCTTCCACGAGTTCGGCCACGCCCTGCACGGGCTGCTGTCGGCGGTCCGGTTCCCCCGGGTCGAGGGCACCAGCGTGCCGCGTGACTTCGTGGAGTTCCCGTCCCAGGTCAACGAGATGTGGGCGCTGTGGCCGGAGGTCCTGTCCCACTACGCCCGGCACCACGAGACCGGTGAGCCGGTGCCCGCCGAGCTCGTGGAGCGGCTGACCGCCGCCAGCCAGTTCAACCAGGGGTTCGGCACCTTCGAGTACCTGGGAGCGGCGCTGCTCGACTGGGCCTGGCACCGTCTGGCGCCCGGCGAGACCGTCGAGGACCCCGCCGCCTTCGAGGCGCGCGCCCTGGAAGCGGCCGGTGTGCTGCACCCGCTGGTGCGTCCCCGGTACCGGAGCACGTACTTCCAGCACATCTTCTCCGACGACGGCTACAGCGCGGGCTACTACTCCTACGTGTGGAGCGAGGTGCTGGACGCGGAGAGCGTCGACTGGTTCAAGGAGCACGGCGGGCTCACCCGTGCGGGCGGCGACAGCTTCCGGGAGAAGGTGCTCTCCCGGGGCGGGAGCGTCGACCCGATGGAGGCGGTCACCGACTTCCTCGGCCGCGAGCCCGGCATGGGCCCGCTCCTCACCCGCAAGGGCCTGAACTAGGGAGCGTCCCCCCGCGGCCCGCTCGGCGGCGGACCGCGGGGGACGGCCTCACTGCTTGGGTGCGCGGGGCTCGCCCAGCCCGGCGCGCTCGCGTACCCGGCGGCCGACCCCCTCCACCGCGCGCAGGGCGTCCCGCACGTCCCGGTGGGAGGGGGTGAACGGCAGGTTGTGGATGGTCTCCTCCGGGGCCGTCGCGGCCTCGACCACCCGGTCCAGCAGCGCGTCGTCGGCGTTGCCCAACCCGGCCTCGGTGAGCGTGGTGGGCAGTCCGGCCCTGGCCGTGAACTCGGCGAACTCCTCCACCTCGGCGGTGGCGGCGCCCTCCAGCAACAGCTGGGTGAGGGAGCCGATGTTGACCTTCTCGCCGTGGGCGAGGTGGTGGGTCTCGTCCACCGCCGTGAGGCCGTCGTGCACCGCGTGCGCGGCGGCGAGGCCGCCGGACTCGAAGCCGAGGCCGGAGAGCAGCGTGGTGGCCTCCACGACGGCCTCCACGTCGGGGGTGACCAGGTCGCGGTCCACGGCGTCGAGCGCGGGGAGCGCGGACTCCCACAGGATGTCCCACGACAGCTGGGCCAGGGCGGTCCCGGCGCGGGTGGGGAGCCCCTCCACCATGTTCGTGGAGTCGGTGCCGCGCAGGGCGCGGGCCTCGATCCACGTGGCCAGGGCGTCGCCCACGCCCGCGGCGAGGAACCTCGTGGGAGCCTGGGCCACCAGCTGGGTGTCGACCACCACCAGCGCGGGGTTGCGGTCGTAGAAGCGGTAGGACTCGAAGGCGCCCTTCTCGGTGTAGACCACGGAGAGGGCGGAGGTGGGCGCGTCGGTGGAGGCCACCGTGGCGGCGCTCACCCAGGGGACCCCGACGTTGGCGCCCGCTGCCTTCGCGGCGTCGATCGCGGCGCCGCCGCCCAGGCCCACGATCACGTCGTGGTCCTGCGATTCGATGACCTCGCCGACCCGCTCGGACTCGGTCCTGGTGGGCACGCCCCCGAAGCGTTCGAACGTGAGCGGGATCCCGGCCTCCGCGAAGGAGCGTTCCAGGGTCGCGCCGACCAGGTTCCGTACGACGTCGTCGGCGAGGACCAGCGGCCTGCTTCCCACCCTTCCGACCAGTGTGCCGAGCTGCTCCATCGCGCCACGGCCCTGGACGTAACGACCGGGCGAGGCGAAGACACGCAGGGACGGTGTGTTCTGGGCCATGGAAGTTCCCCCTGTGGTTGGTGGTTCCTCCCCCCGGCCTGGCCGGTGGACGGGGGACCCAAACGTCACGCACCGCAGGTTGCCCTGTTCTTTGCCTCACCCCGTCCGGCCGGGTTCCGGGGACCCGGCCCGAGTGCCCCGCGCACGAGGCCCCCGGACGCTGAGCCCCTTCCCCGCTGAAAGCGCGGGTCCGGGTCCCACGCAAACGAGGGGGGCCGCCCACGGCGACGTCGAGTCACACGTGCTGGACTCCCTCGCCCCGGGCAGCGAGTCGGGCGATCGCGGCGGCGCTCGGGCTGCCGGGGTCCGGGGTGTACATCACCAGTTGCAGTTCGGTGCCGGGCAACAGCAGGATCTGGCGCTCCAGCTCCACCTCGCCCGCCCAGGGGTGGTGCAGGCGCTTGCGCAGCGTGGACAGCGGGCGTACGTCGTGGTCGCGCCAGCTGGCGGCGAAGTCCGCGCTGAGCGCGGCGAACTCGTTGACCCGCTCACTGAGGGCACTGTCGGCGGGGTGACGGGCGCTGGCCGCACGCAGTTGGGCCGCAGACCGCCGGATGAACTCGCCTTCCGTGCTCGCTGGCGCCGAGCACAGGGTGTCCCGCAGTCGAAGGGCCAGCCTGACGACGTTGCGTTCCTCGGTGGGCAGCAGCCCGAAGTCGGTGACCAACACGGCCGCCGTGCCGTTCCAGGCCACGATGTCCTGACGCTGGTCGACCAGGTAGGCGGGGATCGGCCCGAGCCGCTCCAACAGCCGTCGGGCGTCGGCGGGCACCGGCTCCCGATCAGTGTTCGTGCTGAGGGGGATCTGGCCGGCCAGCCGCGCCAGGTGTTCACGCTCCGCGACGGTGAGCCGCAGTGCCCGACTCAGTGCCGTCAGCACCTCCGGGGAGGGGCGCGAGGCGCGGGCCTGCTCCAGGCGTTCGTAGTAGTTGACCGACACGCCGGCCGCTTCGGCGACCTCCTCGCGGCGCAGCCCCGGAGCGCGCCGGGCGCGTCGTCCTGGCGGGTGGGCCGCCGACACTTGGTCCGGGCGCAGCGAGTCCCGCCGACGGCGCAGGAAGTCGCCCAGGTCATCTTTGCTCACCCGGGTCATGGTGGCACGGGGCGGTCGGTCCAGCCACGGACTGGCGGTCCGGGGATCAGCCGTCCGTTCCCCGACCGCTGGTCCGCGTCCAGTGTGGTCTGCACAGTCCGTTGAACACGGGAGAACACCATGCCTCGAATTCCCGAGGAAACGATGCGCCGACCGCTGAACCTGATGCTGATCAAGGACACGAACGTCGCTGACCTGGAGAAAGACGGCACCGCCGTGCCCCTGCCCGCCTCCGGGGCCTCGCTGCGCTGGGGAGCTGTCCGATGACCGGCGTCCTGGTGACGGGCGGCACTGGGAAGACGGGTGGCGCGCTGGTGAGACTACTGCGCGGCAACGGCGTACCGGTCCGAGTGGCCAGCCGCCACCCGTCCGCCGACGACCCCGACGCGGTCCGGTTCGACTGGGCGGACCCGACCACCCACCCTGCCGCCCTGCGCGGGATGGATCGGATCTTCCTCGTCCCTCCGGTGAACTCCGTGGACCCGATTCTGTCTGTCGGTCCGTTCCTGGCCGAGGCGCGACGCCTCGGTGTGCGCCGGGTCGTGCTCCTTGGCTCCGCCATCGTGCTGCCGAACGCTCCCAGTGCTGTGGAGATGGCCGCGCGGGTACGAGCCCGGCCGGGCGGGGTCGTGCTGCGGGCCTCCGGGTTCATGCAGAACTTCCTGAGCCCCCATCCGGTGGGCGAGCGGATCCTGCGGCACGGTGAGGTGCACACTGCCGCCGGTGAGGGCGCGGTGGGGTGGATCGACGCGAGGGACGTCGCGGCCGCCGCCTCCGCCCTGCTGGCCGATCCCGGTGTGGAGCCCGACAGCCAGCGTGACTACCTGCTCACCGGGCCGAAGGCCCTGAGCTACCGGGACGCGGCGGCGATCATCACCGCCCGCACCGGTCGGACGGTCCGGGTGGTGACGGTCGGGACCGAGGAGCAGGCCTTCGCCTACCGGGCCGCGGGCATGCCCTCCGAGTTCGCCGCCGCCGTCGCCGCTGTCGAGGACGGCATCAGACGCGGCCTGCACGACCAGGTCAGCACAGCGGTGTTGGATCTGACCGGGCGCCCGCCCCGCAGCTTCGACGCCTTCGTCCGGGAGCACCGAATCGGGCTGGGTGGGAACGGAGGGTTTGAGCACTGAAGGGCGGACCGGCAGGGGGAGGCGCTACCCTCCCCGCTTCAGGGCGGACTGCAAGAAGCTGAACAGGGAATGGGCCGCACTTTCGGCGCGTGGGAACGGGCGAGTTCACCCCCGACGCGCTGGAGGGGGAGTTTCGGCCCGCTCCGCCCCTGAACGCGAAGGGCCCCACCCGGAAGTTCCGGTGGGGCCCGTCGCACGAGCGCGCTGAGGGGCTCAGGCGGTGGCTGCGGCCGCCTCGGCCTTGGCCTTGCGGCGACGGACGGCGGCGGCTCCGACCGAACAGATCAACACCAGCAGCGCGGTCGCGCCGACCACGGCCATGACGAGGCCGCGCTGCGGTTCGGCGGGCAGGTTCAGCGCGAACTCCTCGGCCTCGGCCCCGTCACCCGAACGCGGGCCCATGGACCTGGTCAGGGCGCCCACCGGGTCGAGGAACCCCGTGCCGAACGCGGCACCGGCGTCCGGATAGGCCGACATCACCAGGCGCTCGGAGGTCTGCGCGGCGCTCAGCTCCGGGTGCTGCGCGCGCACCAGCGCGGCCACCCCGGCCACGAACGCCGCCGCGACCGCGTCCCCCTCGGCGACGGCGTGCCCGTCACCGCCGGGGGCCAGGCTCAAAACGGACTGGCCGGGCGCGCTGAGGTCGGGTGTCGAGATCCGGCCGTCCGCCGTGGCGGGCGGCGGCATCAGCGGAGCGCCCTCCGTGCCGGTCGCCGTCACCCCCAACACCTCACCGCGGGTCGCCGGAACGGCCGCGTAGGCGTCCCGCCCGACCATGGCCGTCGACGGCGCCACCACCAGGACGTCCTCCTCGACGGCGGTGTCCACCGCCGCTTCGAGCGCGGAGCTGCCCAAGGGGATGGCCACACCCACCAGGACGACGTCCGCTCCCTCTGAGACGGCGTCGGTGATGCCCTCGGCGAGCGCGTCCGCGTTCGCGCCGCCCCAGTCGTCGGTGACCGGGACCGCCAGCACGCCGGCCTCGGGCGCCACCCCGATGAGCCCGCTGCCCTGCTGGGGTCGCGCCGCGACCACCCCGGCCAGGAACGTCCCGAACCCGGTGCAGTCCTCACCGGCCCCGTCCACCGCCCCCTCGAGGGCGGCCGACGAGTCGTCGACCCCGCTGCCCACGACGGCCACGGTGATCCCGGCCCCCGAGGAGGTGGACCGGGCGCGGGGGAGCCCCAGGGCGTTCTCGGTCCAGAGCTCCTGGCTCACCGTCTCCTCGGAGGAGGGCGCACACGCGTCCCCGTCCAGTTCGGGCGCCACCTGCGGCAGCGCGGGCGGGACCTCGTCCGCCGCCGCGGGCGCGACCGCCACCAGGAACAGCGCGCCCGTCAGGCACACCCCGGCCCCGAACCGAAGCCGCTTCCGTTCCGCTCCGTTCGACACGGGGCCTCCCGTTCCTCTCACCTCCGGCCGCCCCGTCCAGCGGGGCGGCCGCTTCCTCGTTGCCGGACACCCGTCAGTCGCGGGCGGCCGCCTCCTCTGTCTCCGGGTCCAGCGCCAGCTGCACCTTGACCGGGTCGCGGCGGTCGAAGCGCAGGGCACGGCCCGGGGGCAGGCGCTGCGGTCGCAGCGATCCGAACAGCACACCCTCGGAGGGCGGGCAGGAGAGCACCATGCTGGGCGTGTTCGCGTCGATGAGCATCCGCAGCGCCGGTTCGCCCATGGCACGGCTGAAACCACCGGCACCGCGCGCCAGGATCAGGTGGAACCCGATGTCGGCGCCGTGCGGCAGCATCTCCATGAGCGGGGACAGCGGCCCGCCGCCGCCCGCGGAACTCAGCAGGTCGTAGTCGTCGATGACCACGAACAGCTCGGGGCCGGTCCACCACGAGCGCTCGCGCAGCTGCTCCGGAGTGACCTCCGGGCCGGGCAACCGGGGCTTGAGCGCCTGCGCCGCCGCCATCATCATCTCGCGTGCGCTCTCGCCGGTCACCGCGTAGCCGAGACGCTGCTCCTCGGGGATCGCGTTGAACAGGCCGCGTCGGGGGTCCACCACGACCACACGCGCCTCCGTGGAGCTGTACCGCTCCCGGATGGTGCGGGTGACCAGACGCAGCAGGTTGGTCTTGCCGCTCTCGTTGTCCCCGACCACCAGCATGTGCGGCAGCACCGAGAAGTCGTGCCACAGCGGCTCCAGACGACGCTCCTCCAGACCCAGCGCGATCTTCGGGCCGTCCTCGGGGGGAGGCAGGTCCGACGCCGGAAGAGACAGGGGCAGCAGCCGCACCTGGGGAGCGGACGGGCCGTCCCACCGCTGCTTGACGGCGGCCACCACGTCGGCCACCGACGCCTCGGGTCCCTCCTCCAGGTGCGGCAGTGCCGACAGGAAGTGCTTGTACTCGGCGGTCAGACCCCGCCCGGGAATCCGGGGGACCTTCTCGGCCTGGCGCATGTTGATCGCCGAGTCCACCGCGTCACCGAGCCGGAGCTCGAACCGGGTGACCAGCAGGTCGCGCAGGCTGGACTGCACGTCGGCCCAGCGCGGGGAGGCCACGATCAGGTGGATGCCGTAGTTGAGGCCGCGCTGGGCGATCTGGGTGATTTCGGCGATCATGTCGATCATGTCCGCGCGGACCGTCGCCCAGCCGTCGATGACCAGGAACACGTCCCCGTAGGGCTGGTCGGCGAACTCCCCGGCCGCCCGCCGACGCCGGTAGGCGCCGATCGAGTCGATGCCGTGTTCGGCGAAGAACTGCTCACGGCGCCCCAGCAGCGCCGTCATCTCCGCGACGGTGCGCGTGACCCGCTCCAGGTCCATGCGCCCGCAGATACCGCCCACGTGCGGCAGGTCCGCCACACCGCGCAGTGTGCCGCCACCGAAGTCCAGGATGTAGAACTGCACCTGCTCCGGGGTGTTGGTCAGCGCCAGCGCGCTGATCAGCGAGACCAGGAGGGTGCTCTTGCCGCTCTGCGGACCACCGATGACGGCCGTGTGCCCGCCCGCGCCGCGCAGGTCGGCGGTGAGCGGGGTGCGCAGCTGCTCGAAGGGGCGGTCCACCAGACCCACCGGCACGGTCAGCACCGGGTCGGTTCCCCATGCGGGCAGTGAGGTCGCGCCCTCCGACCGCAGCATCTCCGCCACGGTGGGGGCCTGGTCCAGGGGCGGCAGCCACACCTGTCGCGCGGGCGGACCGACGTCCCGCACCGCCTCCAGGGCCGTCTCCAGCAGGCTGGTGTCCGACTCCTGCACCGGTTCCGGCTCGGGTTCCACGGCGGAGACGGGGGGACCGGCCACGTACCCGGGCAGGAAGGGGGTGATCTCACGAGCGGCGGTCGACGCCCGCGCCGCACGCCGCTTGGCGCGGTAGGGCCCGGACACGTAGGCGGCCTTGAACCGGGTGAGCTCCTCGGTGTCGGACTTGAGGTAACCCGAACCCGGTGCGGGAGGGAGCTGGTGGGCGTCGGCCACACCGAGCACGCCCCGGCTCTCCATGGCCGAGAACGTGCGCAGCGCGATCCGGTAGGAGAGGTGGCTCTCCAACTGGTGCATGCGGCCCTCGTCCAGCCGCTGGGAGGCCAGCAGCAGGTGCACGCCCAGGCTTCGGCCCAGGCGCCCGATCATCACGAACAGCTCCATGAAGTCCCGGTGCGCGGCGAGCAGCTCGCTGAACTCGTCCACGATCACGAAGAGCGTGGGCATGGGCTCCATGGTCGGGTCGCTCCGGCGGCCCTTCTCGTACTCGTGCACCGAGCTGAAGTTGCCCGCCGAGCGCAGGAGCTCCTGGCGGCGGATCAGCTCGCCGTGCAGGGCGTCCTGCATGCGCTCCACGAGGGAGGTCTCGTCGGCCAGGTTGGTGATCAGCGCCGAGGTGTGGGTCAGTTTGTCCAGGCCGATGAAGGTGGCGCCGCCCTTGAAGTCCACCAGGACGAAGTTGAGCTTCTCGGAGGAGTGGGTCAGCGCGAGCGACAGCACGAGCGTGCGCAGCAGCTCGCTCTTGCCGGAACCGGTGGCGCCGATCAGCATCCCGTGCGGGCCCATCCCGCCGAGCGCCGACTCCTTGAGGTCCAGCTCCAGGGGCGCACCCGAGGCCGCGATGCCGATGGGCACCCGCAGTCGGCTCTCCGGGCGCTCCCGCTCCCACTCGCGGGCGGCGTCCCAGGTGTGCAGGTTCGGGATGCCCAGCAGGGTGGTGAGGTCGAAGTCGGTGGTGAGCGGCTCCACGACGTCGGCGGCGACGCTCACCCGGTAGGGGGCCATCATGCGGGCCAGCGAACGGGCCCGGTGCAGGTCCAGGGAGTCGGGTCGTCCGAGGTGGGAGAAGGACTCGCGTCCGGTACGGTCCAGCTCACTCATCTCCACGGAATCCTTTTCGACCCGTAGTGAGAGTGTGTGAGGCGCTCCGTCCCACATGCGCTCGGTGCCCACTTCGATCACGATCGCGTTGCGAAAGCCGCCGCTGAGCAATCTCGACCCTTGCGGCACGGTTCCGCCGTCGACGATGATGACCGTGAACGGCTCGTCACGACCGGGCGCCGCCTGAGGGTCGAAGGGCGGCCGGTCCGCCAGCGCGGGACCGACGAGTCTTTCCAGCTCAATGGCGTCGGAGGCGATCAGCCGGACCGGGCCCGCGCCGTCGCGCTCCGTCGGGTGCATGCAATGCGGAAGCCATTTCATCCATTCCCAGTCGGCCATTCGCTCATCGTTCACACAGCCGACAACACGCAATTCATCCGGCGCGTGAAAAACTGTGACCTGACCCACGAGTGCGCGCACCATTGCACGGCTGGATTCCGCGTCGCCGCGAAGACCCAGATGCGCGAATCCCCGTAGATAAAGCGAGACCGGCAAGTCCGCGACGGTGGCGTAGGCGTTGATGAAACGGCGCAGCGCGTGCGCGCTGAGCGGCTCCAGGTCCTCCACCGGCTTGGTCGACAACGGGGCGATGCGCGTCTGGAGCGGCTGCTCGCCCACGGCGATGCGGATCTCGGCGAAGTCGTCGTGCGCCCCGCGGCGCTCCCAGAGCCTGCTCGTGCGCACCAGCGACCACAGTGCCTCCGGGTCGGGGCCGTTCCACGCCCGCGCCTCGCGCTGGGCCACCACGACGCCCCGCACCCGGCCGCGCATCTGGCCGAGATAACGCAGGTAGTCGCGACGGTCACCGGAGAGTCGTCGGCTGCGCTCGATCCGTACGCGCAGGATCTGGCCGCCCACCATCGCCACCGCGCCGACGAGCATCATGCCGCCCGCGATGAAGGGCATGGCCGTGCCCAGGGCACCGCCCCCTCCGGGGCGGATGAACATCATCACCATCGCGAGCGAGCTCAGCGCCATCGGGAGGTACATGAAGACCCCCGAGATGCTGTTCTCCTGCTCAGGGAGGACCGGGGGTTCCTGGAGGGAGAGCTCGCCGTCGGGCGGCTCGGGGCCGGGTCGACGCGCCGGCCTGCGGACGAGGATGGTGCTGATCAGCGTATCCCTTCTCTTTCCCCTGGTCAGGTGCCATTTGTGACAGGGGCGGCGGGCGGACCGACCGGGGGCAATTCCGACGGGCTCGGATGGGGGAACCCTAGAGCCGGATTCGGTCTCCGGGTGAGGGGGCTGGGGCGCTCAAATGAGCAACGGTATCCCCGGGGCAGAGTTTTCCGAAACGTCATGACCGGAATTCCGGAAGTGATGCTAGTCTAGCTCAGCATTTCCAGTTCGGGTGCGCCGTACCCCTGCCCCCGGGTGTTCCGCCGAGGAATGGCGCAACCCGGCCTTCTCCCCCTCCACGGGTGTCTTTATCCCACACCCGTAAACCGACCCAGCCACTGTCGTCCAGCGAGGAGGACCGATGTCGGACGTCGTCTCCGCCGATCTCTGCCGCCTGGTCGTGCGCGCGCCCAACGCCTCCTTCGAGATCGCCGTTCCGTGCGACCTGCCGCTGGCCGAGCTGCTGCCCACGTTCCTGCTCTACGCCGAGAACGAGCACGAGGACCTCGACGAGAGCGGCCTCGAGCACGGAGGGTGGGTGCTCCAACGTCTGGGCTCACCCCCGCTCGACGAGTCCGAGACCGTCGAGACGCTCGGCCTCACCGACGGCGAGACCCTGTACCTGCGCGAACGCGCCGACCAGATGCCGGAGATCCACTTCGACGACCTCGTCGACGGGCTGGCCGACACCCTGTCGGAGCGCTCCGACGGGTGGGGGCCACGGGTCTCCAGGCGGGCTCTGACCGGCACCGCCGCCGTGGGCTTCGCCGGTGCCCTCGGCCTGCTGACGCTGCTCGGCCCCACCTGGATCGCGGGCGCCACCGCCGCCGCGACGGGGCTGCTCCTGCTGCTCGCCGCCGGGGCGGCCGCCCGCGCCTTCGACGCGCCCATCGCGGCCGCCGTCACGGGCGGCGCCGCCGTGCTGTTCATGGCGTTCGCCGGGGCCACGCTCCCGGGCGGCGACCCCAGCAACGCCCTCACCGGAGCGCGGATGCTCTCGGGAGCGTCCACGGCGACCGGCGCCGCCGTCCTGGCGATCGCCGCCGTCGCCGCCTGCCTGCCGTTCTTCACGGCCATCATCGGCACGGCCCTGTTCACCGCCGCCGCCGGTGCCCTGCTCATGTTCTGGGACAGCGCCCCGCCGCCGGGGGTGGCCGTCTCGGCCGCCGCCCTGGTGCTGCTGCTCTGTTCGTTCGCCCCGGCCCTGGCCTTCCGCCTGGCGGGGATGCGCCTGCCTCCGCTGCCCGACGGGGTCAGCCAGCTCGGCGAGTACATCGACCCCCACCCGGCCCGCGACGTCCGCACCCGCAGCCAGCGCGCGGACCACTACCTCGGTGGCCTGCTGGCCGTCGTCGCCGTGGTCTGCGCGGCCTCGATGACCGTGCTGGCCGCCCACCCCGGCGGCCTGGCCTCCACGGCGGGCGTCTGCGTCGCGCTGATCCTGCTGCTCCAGTCGCGCGGGCTCAGCGGTGTGTGGCACCGGGTGTGCCTGCTGGGCGCCGGTGTGTACGGGCTGGTGGCCCTGGCGGTCGGCGGCGGACTCCTGGGCGGGGACACCGCCCGCATGGTCCTGTTCGGGCTGCTGCTGGTCGCGGCGCTCGGTCTGCTCCTCGCCGCCTGGTCCGTGCCGGGCAACCGTCCCATCCCGCACTGGGGGCGCGCGGGGGAACTCATCCAGAGCCTCGCCGCGATCGTCCTGGTGTGCCTGATTCCCGGAAACCTGGGGCTGCTGGCGCTGCTGAGGGGGATCGGCGGATGACGCGTAGCGGAAGGCGGGTGGTCTGATGCAGACCCGTCGCGACCAGGTACAGGCGCACTCGTTCATGGTGCGCCGACTCTCCACGGCCATGGCCGCCGCCGACCCGGACGCCGTCGAGGCACCCCTGCGGCGCACCCGCAACGGCACCTTCATCGGGCTGATCCTCGCGGTGCTGCTGTGCGTGGGCTTCCTCATCTTCGGTCTGATCTTCCCCGGCGGCGCCACCTCCTGGCGCCACGAGGGAACGCTCGTCGCCGTCAAGGGCGGCGCGGGCCGCTACGTCTACTCCGACGGCGTCCTCTGGCCGGTGTCCAACCAGGCGTCGGCCGTGCTGCTGACCGCGAACTCCAAACCGGTCCAGGTCGCCGCGGACTCGCTGGAGGGCACCCCCGTCGGAGCCTCCATCGGCATCGCGGGCGCCCCCGACGGGCTTCCCCCCACGGAAGCCGAGGGCTCCATGGTCTGGCAGGTGTGCGCCACCACCGTCAACACCGGCGACGGCGTCGAGACCCTGACCTCGCTCACCCTGGGCCGGTCCCCGTTCGGCTCACCGGTCGCAGAGGACGAGGGTGTCCTGGTCCGGGGCCCCGGCGGTGAGAGCCACCTGCTGTGGAAGGGCAACCGCCTGGCCATCGACGAGGAGAACGGCGCTCTGGAGTCCCTCGGGTACGGCACCGCGGTGCCCCACCCCGTGGCCGCGGCGGTGCTGGACGGCGTTCCCGCCGGGCCGAGGCTCGCGGCACTCGACATCGACGGCCGCGGCGAGGAGGGGCCGCGTCTCAGCGGCGCGGACACCCGCGTGGGGCAGGTCTTCACGGTCCCGGCCACGGAGGGCGGCCCCGAGCAGTTCTACGTGCTCACCCAGGACGGCCTGACCCCCACCGACGCCACCCACGCCCGTCTGCTCCTGGGGCATCCGCTCACGGCGGAGGAGGCCTACGGGGGCGGCGACCCCACACCGGTCGAACTCACCGTCAACGAGCTGCGCGCGCACCTGTCGGGCGAGGATCCGGTGACCGGAGACGGCCTGCCCGCCGTCCCGCCGCAGCTGACCGACCCCCAGGGCGCGGCGCTGTGCGTCATCGACCAGGGGGACGGCGCGCTGGCGCTCGCGCTCACCTCCCCGGCGGACATCGGCGGGCGGGCCGCGCGGCCCCCGGCTGGCAGTACCGCCGCCTGCACGGCACCCGACCTCATCGACATCCCGTCGGGGGAGGGCGGACTGGTCAGGGCGGCCCCTGCGGGAGGGGCGGCGCTGCGCGGCTCGTACTTCCTGGTCACCGACACCGGGGCCAAGTACCCGGTGCCCGAAGCCCAGGACGCCGACACGCTCGGATACGCGCCCGGCGGGGCCTCCGCCGTGTCCACCGCCCTGTTGGACCTGCTGCCCACCGGGCCCGACCTGACCCCGCAGGCCGCCGCGGAACCCGTCGGCGCTCTCGCGGAACCGGGAGAACCCCGGTGCCTTTCCGACTGACGCCCAACAGAACCAGGAGACTCCCATGTCGATGATGCGCAGTACCGACCAGGCCATGCGGACCGGCCGCGACGCCATGGAGACGGCCCACACCACGTGCAACGGCGTCTACACCAGCGTGGACGGCGTGCGGGACCTGCTCGGCGGCAACTGGCAGGGCGGCGCGGCCACCCAGTACGACACCGCGCTGGTCAAGTGGCTCGAAGAGCTGCGCCTGATCACCAACGACATGAACGACATGATCGGCATCCTCGGCGGCACCGAGCGCAACTTCCACGCCATGGAGGACGAGAACATGCTGTCCGCCAACTGGATCACCCAGCTCAACCCGAACCAGGGCGACGTCGCTCGCTGACCTGACCTGACCTGATCTGACCGACCCGATCCGTACGCCTCCACGACCGGGGGCGCACCACCGAGAGAAACCGGAGCCATGTCCATGGACGGATTCGAGATCAAGTACAGCGGTGCTGACGACGCGGGCATCGACCTGCGTAGGCAGACCGACATCATCGAGCAGGCCATCAACGAGCTGGACGCCAAGGTCCAGGCCGTCAAGTCCGACTGGATCGGTGAGGCCTCCGAGCAGTACGACCAGCGGCTCCTGTCCTGGCGGCGCAACGTCGCCGACATGCGCGCGCTGCTGGGCCACGCCCAGGTCTCCCTGGGCGACATCACCGAGCGCTACCGCCGCGGCGACCTCCAGGAAGCCGGCAACTGGAACGCCCGCCGCTGATCGAATCCCTCGGCCGCGGCCGCGGCCACGGCCGGTCGGTCCACGCCGCGGTCGAGGGAACACCGCACCACGCCGGACGAGGCCGCACCGCGGCTTGAGGAAGAGCTGGACAGGAGAGGACGGGGCAGGACGTGTCAGAGGAAAAGACCAAGGTCACGCTGGACTACCTCAAGACGTTGCAGACGGCGCATGTCGATCCGCTTCGGGAGAAGGTCTCGAAGATGAAGACCCGGGCGTCCACGCACTACCCCGGCGGTGAGGGCGCGTCCGCACCCAACGTGCCCTTCGGCAACCCCGCCCTCCTCCCCAATGCCGGCGAGCTCTCCAAGGAGGTCGGAGCCGTGCTGACGCAGTTCACCACCCTGGTCACCGACCTGGAGACCCGTCTGGTCGGGATGTCGGCCGGGATTCGCAACAGCGCGATCACCTACGAGGAGTTGGAGTCCGACGCGGAGCTGGACGCCACCCAGGTCAGCCAGATCATCTCCAACGGTGCGCCCACGCCCACGGGCGGGGGTGGAGGTGGTGGCGGTAACGGCGGCGGCAACGGCCCCAACGACACACCCAACGAGACCCCCGAGTCGTCCTGACCTCCGACTGACGCCGTCCGGGTGAGCGCACCGGCCGCCTGGGCCACTACCCCTCCGCCCCACGAACCCGCCCTGAGGAACTTGCATGGCTGACGAGGACCTTCCAGAGAAGGAGGGGACCGATCCCGCGGTCCCCGAGTCCGGTGGCGCCGTCGGGAGCGAAGAGATGGCACACGCCATCAACGTCTTCGCCGACAAAGACGACAAGGGATCGGCCCCTCCCATGGGCTCCGCCCAGGCGGTGCATGACACCAGCTGGATCAAGGAGTTCTTCTGGAACGTCAACAACCCCAAGAGCGCGGACGAGTGGTTCGGTTTCGACAGCCGGTCCTCCGACGCGGAACTGCTCGGCGGGTACGAGTGGGGTTTCGCGGTCTACTCGGGCATCCACATCAATGAGGCCGTCAAGGAAACCGACGGCACGGTGTGGGGCAATTTCATCGACCGGATGCGCGACATCCTCAACGCCGCCTCCACCTCCGGTGTGGGCACCAGCTCCTTCAACAGCGGTGTCCTCAGCCGGATTGAGACCGACCTCGGCGACTTCCGCGACTTCGCGACTGCCCGCTACGACGAGATGTGGGCCCTGGCCGAGGATATGAAGCCGGGCAACGAGAAGTTCGAGGGTGCGGGAGCCGAGGCTCTGCGTGGGTACCTGAGAAAGCTGGCCCTTGAGTTCCAGAACATCGCTACTTACGTCGACCCCGCCGTCGACGCGGTGAACTCGGCGCGCCTCGCCTCCAACCCCACCTACCTCCAAGCGGTGATCAGTGCCTTCAACACGTGGCAGGACAGTTCCGATCGCAGTCCCCGCACAACCATCCGTAACTGGTGGGAGGAGCAGCGGGACAAGGTCACCTGGGAGGACGGCATCATCAAGATCCGCGGCATGCGGACCGATGAGAAGGCCACCTGGGAGACCTTTGAGAAGGAGATCAAGGAACGCTGGTGGGACAACCTGGCCGACCTGCGCAAGGCGGCCACGGAGGGTATTTCCACGGTCTCCTCGACCTACAGCACCTCCTCCTCCGAAATCCTGCCCTTCGTCCCCGTCGCGGTCACCCCGCCCGGCGGCGGTGGCGGGGGTGGAGGTGGCGGTGGTGAGGGCGGCGGCGACGGTGACGGCCGCTCCATCCAGGACATCATCGACGAGTACCTCAACGGCGGCAGCGGCGAGGGCGGCGGCGGTGACGGCGATGGTGGCGGTGGTGACGGTGACGGCCGCTCCATCCAGGACATCATCGACGAGTACCTCAACGGCGGCAGCGGCGAGGGCGGCGGCGGTGACGGTGGAGACGGTACCGGAGATGGGGACGGAGCCGGTGGCGGCGGTGGTGGTGGAAACGGGCCTCTGGGCGACGGCCGCACCATCGACGAGATCGTCAACGACTACCTGAACGGCCAGGGACCCAACAGCGGCGGATCGGATATCCCCAATGATGGGGGACCCGTGCCCGAGGGCGGTGGTGGTCCCGGCTCCGGTGGTGGCGGGCCCGTGCCCGAGGGCGGTGGAGGACCCGTGCCAGGTGGCTCGGGTGAGTTCGGCGGTCCCCCGGACGCCCCGGGATTGAACGGCCCCAGCGGTCCGCCGATCTCCTCCGGTTCGGGGGGCCTCGACGGTCCGGGGCAGGGCTTGGGCGGTCCCGGGTCCGGAGGGTCGTTCGACGGGATCGGAGGCGACCCCTCCTCGTCCGGCGGAGGCCCGGGCGGGTTCTTCCCGCCGCCGGTGGCCCCGGGAATGGGGGGTATGGGCGGCGGCGGTACCGGCGGCGGCCCGAACAACACGGGTCGTCGGGAGCAGGGGACCCCGCTCCCCGACGGCAGCACGCTGCTCCCCGACGGGAGCACACGTCTCCCGGACGGCACCGTCGTGAACCCAGACGGCAGCACGCGGCCCCCGGACGGCAGCGGGCAGATCCCCGAGGGGAGTACGCCGCTCCCGGAGGGGAGCGCCCGGCTCTCCGACGGCAGCATTCGGCTTCCCGACGGGAGCATCCTGAACCCCGACGGCTCGCGTTCCGACGGTGGCAGCGGTGACCCGTCCTCCTCTACCGGGGGACCGCCAAGCGGCGGCTTCGGGGACCTCGACCTCTCCTCCTCCACGGGTGGCGCGGGGGGCGGCAGCGTGCCGCCGCCTCCGGGTCGCGTATCCACCGAGGGTGACCTGGACCTGTCTTCGGGCGGTTCCGGTGGCAGTGGCAACGGGTCCGGCTCGCCCATTCCGGGTGGTGTGGGTGATCTGGGTGGTCCGGGTAACGCGGATCGGCCCGGGCTTCCGGACGCGCCGATCATGGGCGGGTCTGGTGGCAGTGGCAACGGATCGGGTTCCCCCATTCCGGGTGGTGTGGGTGATCTGGGTGGTCCGGGTAACGCGGATCGGCCTGGGCTTCCGGACGCGCCGATCATGGGCGGGTCTGGTGGCAGTGGCAACGGGTCCGGCTCGCCCATCCCGGGTGGTTCCGGCGAGATCGGCGGCGGCTCGAACCGCCCCGAGATCCCCGGTCCCCCCGTCCTCGGCGGTTCCGGAGGCGGCGGAGGCAGCGGCTACCCGTCGCCCGGTGGCATCGGTGGGCCCGGTGACCTGAGTTCCTCGTCCGGCCCCGGTTCGGGCTCCGGCTCGGGGAGCGGCAGCGGATTCCCCAGCCCCGGCGGTATCGGCGGCATCGGTGGGCCCGGCGACGTGAACTCCTCGTCCGGCTCCGGTCCGGGCAGCTCGGGCGGTGGCATGACCCCCCGCTCGGACTCCGGCTCCGTGGGCGGCAACGGTGACGGCGGCGGAGGCGGCCGGGGCAACGGTCCGGGCGGGACCAGCCCGTTCGGCGGCTACGGCGGGGGCCAGGGAACGGACGGATCCGCCACGGGCGGAGGCCCTGGCACCCCCGGAACGCCCGGCACCCCTGGCACCCCCGGCATGCCCATGATGCCTCCGGGCGGGATGGGCGGTGCCGGTGGCGGCGGCGGTGGCGGCGGCCAGGAACGCAGCCGCACCACGTGGCTCTCGGAGGACGAGAAGGTGTGGGGCACCACCGCACGGGGCGGCCCCGCCTCACTCGGACGCCCCGGAACACGAAAAGACAAGGGAGTGAGCAGCGTTGGACATGTCCCTGCAGGGTCAGATGGAGAGGTCACTCGAACAACTTCGCCAGAGCCAGGAGCGGCTGGCGGAGGCAAGCGCAAACCTGGAGTCGGTTACCGCCGAAGCGGCGTCCAAGGACCGGATGCTCAGCGTGACGGTGAACGCGAGAGGCGAGATCGCTGAGATGCGGTTCCACACCGAGAAGTACCGGATGATGGCCCCCGCCGAACTCGCCGCCGCGATCATCGAGGTCGTCGAACGAGCCCGGCGGGACGTGGCCCAGCAGGTCTCCACGGCCATGGGCGCACTGGTGCCGGGCGACTCGGCGGCACGTGAGCAGGCGGTGGCGGGCGACCCCACCGCGCTGCTGGAGGAACTGGGTCTGGGCAACGTGCGGGCGCCCAAGTGACGGACGGCCGGGAGCGGGGGAGGGACGTGCCTTCCCCGCTCCGGGCCACGACGACGGAGACGGGACAGGACGAGCAAGGAGGGGAACATGTCGGAACGCATCTCGATCGACCCTGAGGCAGTAGCCAGGGACGGGGCCGAGATCCACCAGCTCGCCGCCGAGGTGCGGGCGATCGACCAGTGGTACACCACCTCGGCCGACGCCCTGGGCGAGTGCTGGGGTGAGGGCGACGCCGTCGCCAAGTCGTTCGAGTCCAACTACCTCCCGGCGCGCGACGAGTTCGCGGTCTTCCTGAAGACACTCGGTACGGCGTTCGAGGACACCGCCGAGGCCACCATCGACACGGCGAAGCAGTTCGGCCGCTCCGAGCAGTACGGCATCGACACCGCGACGCGCCTGGGCGGGATCCAGGGCGGTACCGGTGGTACCAGCGGGAGGCACTGACCCCCATGGGAATGGAACTGCCCGCCGAACTCCGCAACCTGTTCTCGGTTCTGACAGGTTCGGAGTGGCCCACCGCCGACGAGACGCGGCTGTGGGAGCTCGCCCAGGTCTACGGCACCACCGCTGACCGGTTGGAGATCGAGCTCCCCCAGCTCGTCATCCGGATCAAGAACAAGGTGCGGGAGAACTTCGACGCCACGGCGGCGGACTTCTTCGACCAGTCGGTGGACGAGTTCACGGCGGGGCAGAACAACTACCTCGGTGAGGGGACGAAGGTCGCCCGGGGTCTCCAGGAGTACGTCCACAACGCGGGCACACAGGTGCAGTACGCGAAGTGGATGATCATCGGCCAGCTCGTCCAGCTGGCCGTGGAGATCGCCTGGGCGATCGCCATGGCGCCCTACACCTTCGGCGCCTCCCTGGCCAAGATCCCGATCTTCCAGGCGATCGCCCGCACCGTTATCGGACGGGTCATGTTCCGGCTGCTCTCCACGCTGCTCCAGCAGATGGCCATCAGCCAGTTCTTCGCCCTCACGCTGGACGCGCTGATCCAGCGCATCCAGATCGACCAGGGCAACCGCGACGGGTGGGACCACAAGCTCACCGAGGACGCGGCCAAGGGCGCCATGCTGGACGGCCTGTTCGGCACCGCCGCCGTCTTCGGCGGCAGCGCGCTGTCCAATCAGTTCAACAAGCTGCTCGGCAACACCACCGGGCCCTCCATCACCAAACAGCTCGACGACAACTTCCCCACGGGCAGCGTCGGCGGCGGCCCCGGCGGACTGCCCGATGGCATCGGCGGCGTGATGGGCCGTAACAGCGACGAGTTGCTGCGGCCGTACGGCATGGACAACCGGCCAGGGTGGAACCGCCCGATCGACGGCGAACGCTTCCGCACCGACATGGGAGACCAGTTCGCCAACTCCCTGGGCGGTTCGATGGGTAAGGACCAGGCCCGCGACTTCGGTGAGCGCTACGCCGACGCCTTCACCCGGAACTGGGGCAGGGACGGACTCAACGACGCCCTGAACGACGTCGTGAGCAAGTACGGGCGGGGCCTGGACCCCAACATGCGCGACTTCCTGACCACGGGGGTACCCACCGGGGTGCGCGACGGACTCTCCGACGTGGGCACGCACTGGAAGAACTTCCTGGCACAGCTCGGCGGCCAGGGCATCGCCAACGCCGCTCAGGGAACCCTCAGCGAGGGCTTCTTCAACCTGCTCTTCAGCGACCAGAAGACCTTCTCCGTCACGTGGCTGTCCGGGGTCTCCGGACTCGTCTCCGGTGCGGTGCAGCAGAGTCTCACGCAGGGCGGACTGCTGCTGCTCGACCACCTCCGGAACGCGGGCCTCCCCGACGGAGTGCCCCCGCCCACCCCGCAGCCCGGCCCTTCCGACGACGGTGTCAACGACAACCGCAGCGTCGGTGGCGATGTCGGCGGTTCCCCGGACGGGAACGTCAGCACGTCGGATTCCGGATCCTCTTCGGGCGACTCCGAGTCGGACGCGTCCTCCTCGAACGGCTCCTCCTCGTCAGGGGAGGGCGATCGCTCGCGCGGACAGGGCAACGACTCGACCAACGACCCCACACGGGGCTCGAACCCACCGCCTCCCCCACCGCCCCAGCAGGTCACCACCGAGTCCTCCGACACGAACGGTCGGTCCGAGAACGGTTCCTCCCTGCCCGAAACACCGACCAACGAGAACGACGCCTCGAACGGGACGCCCACGACGCAGGACTCCTTCGGGCAGGGTTCCGAACGGCCCGTCAATCCCTCGAACGAGAACGAGAACGAGAGCGGCAACGACTCCGACCACCTGAACCGGGGTGGACCGGAGAACACGTCCGTGGAGGACGACGGGGCCGGGGACGGGCCCGTCCCCGGTGGCCAGGACCAGAACACCGGGGGACAGGACCGCTCCCCCGAGGAGACCGGTGACGGCCAGGGCCCGGCGGTGGTGGACGGGCCCGAGACGACGCCCGGGAACCAGGACGGGGCCGAGAACCAGCCTGCCCCGGAGACGCCGAACCAGGAGCGGCCGCCGGTCCAGGGGAGCCCGGACCCGAACCCCCCTGTCAGGGATCAGCCGAACCAGGACCACCCGCCTGTCCAGGGGAACCCTGACCAGAACCCGCCCGTGCAGGCGAGCCCTGACCAGAACCAGCCCGTTCAGGAGGCCCCGCCCCAGGGGTCCCCGAACCCGAACCCTCCCGTCCAGGGGAGCCCTGACCAGAGCTCGCCGGTTCGGGAGTCTCCGGTGCAGGGTGAGCCCTCCGGTGACGGTGTCGTGCGGGACGGGGGTGGTCCCGTGCAGGAGAGCGGTGGGAACTCCCCGGTGCGGGAAACGCCGGTCGGGGAGCAGCCGCCCGTTCAGGCGGGTCCGGACCCGAATTCCCCTGTCCAGGAGTCTCCTGTGCGGGATGAGTCCTCTGGCGATGGTGTGGCGCGGGACGGGGGTGGTCCCGTGCAGGAGAACGGCGGGAACTCCCCGGTTCGGGATCAGCCGAACCAGGAGCAGCCCGTTCAGGAAAATCCTGACCAGAACCCGCCTGTCCAGGAGGCCCCGTCCCAGGGGTCCCCGAACCCGAACTCTCCTGTCCAGGGGAGCGCTGACCAGAGCTCGCCGGTGCGGAACCCGCCTGTGCAGGGCGATTCCTCCGGTGACGGTGTGGTGCGTGACGGGGATGGCCCCGTGCGTGAGAACACCGTTGAGGACACCCCCGTTCGGAACCAGCCGACCCAGGAGCCCCCGGCTCAGAATCGGCCGGTCCAGGACGCTCCGAACCAGGGTGAGCAGGTTCAGGAGACCCCGAATCAGAACTCCCCGGTGCAGGGTGAGTCCTCTGGTGACGGTGTGGTGCGGGAGACCGGTGGTCCTGAACGTGAGACCGGGCCTGAGGACACCCCTGTCCGGGAGACCCCGAACCCGGGGGAGTCGGACCAGAGCCCTCCGGTCCGGGAGACCCCGAACCAGGAGTCGGGCACCGACGGATCGGTCCGACCGATCGACAACCAGGACCAGTCCTCCGACCAGAGCCCCCCGGCTCAGGGGACTGCGGACGACACCAGCACCAACGGGCAGCCCTCGCCCGGGTCGACCCCGAACGCGACCGGGCAGGGTTCGAGCGACGGCAACACGAACACCCACCGCCCGAACGGACGCGAGGGCGACTCCGAGACCGCCCCGGACAACGAGTCCGGACCCAACGACACCCGCACCACCCAGGACGACACCGGCTCCGACGTCCGGTCTCCCGGAGACGAGCGCTCCGGTGAGCAGGACCCCGGTGCGACCGTGCACCAGAACGGCGAGCAGCAGGGCCCGCTGAACGAGGACGGCTCCCAGGGCTCCACGCGCGACGAGGACGGTTCCGGCTCGCCCGTCCGCCAGGACGACGGATCGAACGAGGCGACCGCGCGACCCGACGGCACCCCCGTGCCCGTCGTGATGGCCCCGCCGCTCAACCCCGCCGCGCAGGGCGGCCAGGAGTCCACGGGGGACGGGCGCCGCAACCAGACCAACACCCCACCGGTGTCCCGCCCGCGCCCCAATCCCGACGACCCGGCCCCCGTCTCCGACCGGACGCGTCCGCCCACGGACTGGCAGGACACGCGCGACAGCGTCGAACCCACGCGGGTGGGCGGCAACCGCGACCGCTCAGGTGTTGACACCGACGGTGTCGAGATCCTGCACGGGTCCACCAAGGACAACCCGATCACCTCGGTCGCGGAACGCGGCTTCGACATCCGTCGCGTCCCCCTGCCGGATCCCGGCCCCGACGGGCCGACGCACGTCACCGAACTCACGGTCCGGATCAACTTCGACACCGGTCCCGGTGTCAGCCGCGGAGACGCGAACACGGCCCAGCGGATCTTCCTGGACCGGCTGAATGACGTCGTGAACGAGCGCTACCGTCTGCCGGACAGCGGGGACCAGCTCCACGTCCGTGTGGAGCCGGTCGGTCCCGACGGTCGACCGCACTCCAACGTGTCCTGGGTCCGCGACAACCCGGACCTGCCCGGGCGTAGTGACACCGCCAACTGGCGCATGGATGACGGCCCCGACGTCTGGCTGCACGAGATCCTGCACCAGATCGGCCTCAACGACGAGTCCCAGGACCGTTCCCAGGACGGGTCCGGCCGTCCCCGTGCCGTGCTCCGTGACTCACCGGACTCCACCGCCGTCCACGAGGCCGGCGGCTACATGGACTCTCCCGGCGGGCGCGACAACCGGCCCCCGCAGATCCTCAACCACTACCTGGAGCAGATCGAGACCCAGGCGAACGGGGCGTCGCGCTACGACCCGCCCACCCGCGTGGGAGACCTTCCCGACTCCGTGCACCAGGACCTGTCCCAGGTGCTCGACCCCGACGGGAACCGGGACCACTCCGACAACGTGGCCCTGTTCGGTGCCGCGTACGACAGCCGTGTACGCGGTCGCGACGACGACCAGGTCCGCGCCGATCTCCCGCCCCGGCTGCGGGACGATTTCGACCGTACGGTCCAGGAGTGGACCACTGACGGGCGTTGGGACCAGGCCCTTGACACCGCACGCGACGCGGGCATGGACGCGCCGTTGTCGCAGATGCCGAGCGGACCCACTCCGGTGACCACGCAAGGCGGCGGAGACCACCGGGCCGCGTCACCCTTCTCCAACCCGTTCAAGTCCAAGAGCGGGAGCAAAGACGGCAGCAGCGGAGGCAGTGGACGGAACAACGGGGGGAGCAGCCGGAACAACGGGGGCAGCAGCCGCGACGGCGGAGGCAGTGGACGGAACCGCCGAAGGCCCGAGAGCCACCGGATGCAGGACCTCACCAACCAGCGGGACAACGAAGGTGAGCGTGGGGACCGTCGGCGGCCTCGTCGGCCCAGGGTCACCGACGACGGGGGCGAGGGTTCCTCCCGTGCACCGCGCGGGACCAACCCGACCACCACGGGTGAGACGCCCCCGCCACCGCCGCGGGTCCAGGACGGGACAGTGCCGCCCCCCGACACGCAGCAGCAGGTCGACGGCGACGACACGCGCCAGGACCCGCCGCAGATCGTGGTCACGCAGACCGACCTGACACCGCCGGACCCGCCGCCCGTGACCAGGCCGGTCACGCAGGAGACGACGGCGGTGCTCGACGCTCTCGCCGACGTCGGTCCCAACGTGGACTACGGCGGCTACTCCGGCATGCGGATGAACCCCGACGCCGACGTCGACGGGTTGGAGCAGCGTCTGCTCGGCCAGATCACGCAGCACGGCGTGGAGCCGCACGGCCGGGCCTTCACGGAGGCCATCGAGCGCATCAGCGGAGGCCGCACTGTTCCGGGTGAGGCGATCGACGTCCCCGTGCACGTTCCCAACCCCAACCGGGACGGCGACGGCAACGACCAGAATCCTCCGCCCCCGCGAGGGAACGTGCGGTTGACGGTGGACCGCACGTGGCGCGACATCACGGACTCCCCCGACCACCGCGTCAACGCCGGGGACGCGACCGAGAACCGTGCCAAGACGGTGGGCAGCGGATCCCAGCAGAGCCGCAAGAGCGTCAACGTGGCGGCTCCCGTAACCATCATCGGCAAGGCCCTCGCCAAGCCGGCGTTGATCACCACCCGTTTGAAGGGGTCGTTCGCGGTCCGACAGCGCGGCACCGAGTACCAGACCAGCTCGGAACGCCGACACAAGAGCAAGGTCGACGTGGACGGGGACGGCCCCGCCCACTTCGCCGGCGATCTCGTCGTGAACGCGACCCTGGACGTCACGCCGTTGCCGCAGCCGCCCAGACCGGCCGGGGGGCAACAGGATACGGGCGGGCAGCAGCATACGGGTGGGCAGCGGCAACCGGGCGGACAACAGCAGCGGCCCACCGGACAGCAGGGCACCGGCGTGCAGCAGCCCGCCGGACAGCAGGGCACCGGCGTGCAGCAGCCCGCCGGGCCGCCGGTCCGGGTCAGCTTCTCCGACCGCTTGAACGACGCGTTCGACTTGGTCCTGGCGGGTCATCTGAGTGACAACAACGGTGACGGGGGCACCACCACCGACCGTGCGCCCCAACAGTTCCGCACCGACGATCCGGCCTCACGCGACGGTGACGGGGACGGGATCCCGATCCGCGCCCCGCGGTTCTCACACACACTGGCCGTCGTCGACAGCACACTGCCCGACAGGTTCCCGGTCGACATGCGGACGCTGCGTGACCACCTGGGACGCGCGGACGACGGGGAGGTACTGCGGTTCCCCTACCAGGACGACGCCGGGAACGCGCAGTTCGTCGAGCTCAGCGGCGGCCCCGTCAACTACACGAGGATCGGACCGGAGCTGAAGGACTCGTCCTTCTCCGACACCAACAAGTCGTCCGGCAACGCGCAGTTCAGTGCGGGGCGCACCAACAAGCAGGAGATCCGAGCAGGCATCGGATTCATCGGCACCATCATCCCCGCTGTGGGGGCGGCGCTTCGGGCCGGTACCGAGGTGGGTGGTGGAGTCAAGGGCGCACAGAAGCACACGCGCAGCATCGAATACGGCAGCGAGCGCGTGTTCGGGCCCGGCACCAAGGGTGACTCCGCCTTCTATCAGGTGGAACGCATCTACCGGGTCACGACCACCGAGCAGCAGCCCACCCCGCCCAGGACGGAGAACTCCACCGACACGGGGAACACCGGCAACAACAACACCGGTAACAACAACACGGGCAACACCGGTAACAACAACCAGGAGCGCGGTGGTCGCTCGTCCAAGCCCCAGCCCCAGCCACGAGTGCTGGAGGGAATCCTGGACCTGATCACCCTCGACCAGGTCTCGACATCCGACGCCGTCTCCCTGGCTGCGGGTGGCAACAACCGCGGCACACAGACTCCCCCGGCCGCGCCCACCACTCCCGGTCTCCAGAACGACCGCGTGCAGCACCTGGGTGAGGCGGTTCCGGTGCGGGCCGAGTGGGGAGACGGGCGTCTGAGGGACGGCAACGGCGACTCGCCCATGACCGTCGCGGCCAAGCTCATCCACCAGCAGGTCTTCAACCTTCACCCCGAACTGGTCAACGACCCCTCCGGGGCCCCCGGAGACCGTCGAGGATTCTTGGGGAGTGTGTGGAAGGGGCCGGACCTTCGGGCACAGAACACCTTGGAGATCTACGAGCAGGCCGGGAGGGCGATCGCCGAGTCCGATGGCCTGACAACCGGGGGCGTCGACATCATCCTGCGTACCGGCGGTCTGGGCAACGCGCTGACGCCCGCCCCTGGGAAGCTCCGCGACGCGCTCGGTGTCTTCCTGCCGTCGGTACGCACCGACGACCGGGACGGCGCCGACTTCCTCACCGTTCGGCTGGACGGGCGGTTCGGCGATGCCCGGTTCGAGGGCACGCGAGGCGGCGGCTCCCTGAGTTCAGCGCTCAGCGCCTCGACCGCCCAGGGGTCTGGCGAACAGAACTCGATCGCCTACGGCGCGGAGGTCACGGCCATGATCCAGGCCCGGTTCGGGGCGACGGCCGGCGGTCTGCCCAAGGGCGTCCTCGAAGTGGGTGCCGGATACACCTACGAGCACGAGAACGCGAAGCCGTTCTCCGGCACCCGCAAGGGCGGGGTCGAAGCCTCCTCCAGCGCCAAGGGTGACCTGGAGACCTGGTCCTACGCGCTCGACCTTCGGGCCTCGATCGGGAGCCACGCGCCCATCTCCGTCACCCCGCAGGGCTCGGGCCCCGACGCCCAGCGCCCCCGTGTCGTGGTGGAGGGCCCCAGGACGACACCGGTGCCGGGCGAACTCGACAGTCCCGGCCCGAACACCGACCGCTCGGCTGACCAGAGAGCAGCCCGCGACGCCGCCCAACGGGCGCTCGATCAGGCCCGACGGCACCATGAGGCGGCTACCGCTGCCGAGACCGCGCGAGACGGTCTGAAAGCTCTCGCCGACGCCCTCACGAACAACCAGGACACGCTGGACGCCGCCGAGAAGACGCTGGAGACCAGGAACGAGACACTCGCTCAGGACCGGGAGGTCCTCACGCAGAAGAATCTTGAGCTGTCCCAGGTACAGCAGGCGGTTCAGGACCGCTTGGATGCTGCTCACGCCCAGCAGGCGGCGGCTGATCGCAACGCGAACGCCGTCCAGAGGATGTGGGACTACGTCAAGGCGCTCCGAGAGGCGACCGGCGCCACGACACCAACGGTGCCTGCAGCATCCGACCTCATCACGCCGTTGGGTACGCCCACGCCCGAGACGACGAATCTGTCCACCGCCAACCGCCTCTGGGAAGCGGCTGCCGCCAACTGGGACCGCACTGTCGAGACCAGAGAGGACGCCCGCAGGGCGCTGGAGGACGCTGAGGCGGCTTACAACAAGGCCACACAACCGACTCCCTCGGACGCCAGCGATCCGGCTCGTACCCCGCCGCGGCCGGAGACGCCCCAGGCCATCAGCGAGAAGCGTGAAGGGGCCCTGAGAGCCGTCCGGGAGGCGGGTGACCTCGACACCAGGGCCGATCAGCTGGACAAGAAGGCCGACAAGTCCGAGGGGGAGATCGGCAAGAAGCCCATCGAGTCCGCGGGGGAGAGCGGCACGAAGCCCGTCGAGTCCGCGGGGGAGAGCGGCACGAAGCCCGTCGAGTCTGCCAGGGACCCGGAGAACGTGGCCCGCTTGAGCAAGCAGACCCCCTCCGAGCTGAGTGCGGAAGTCACCCGGGCAGAGACACAGGTGGACAATTCCCAGACCCTGGTGAACGAGGCTCAGGAGGCCGTGCAAACCGCCACGGGGGCCCGGAACGCATCGACGAACGCCCGAGACGCTCTTCCCGCCAGCGAGCGCGAGCTCACCGAGGCGCGCAATACTGAGCGGCGCACGCACGGCGACGCCGCCACGGCACGCGGGCTGGGGGAGGACCACCGGTTCGCCGTGGAGCGTGACGCGCGTCTGCGCCCACCGAACCCGACGAACAACCCCCCCGCGGCACCGGTTCAGGGGGACCAGGGCAATCAGCAGGCCCAGGGCGACAATCAGGCCCAGGGCAACCAGCAGAACCAGGATGGTCGGGCTGCCGACAACCGGGACGGAACGCCACGTCCTCGGCCGGACCTCGATCTCGACAGCTTGCCGCACGCGCCCAAGCACTCCGAGTCTCCCGGCCTGTGGGACAACCTCGTGGACTCCGTGAGGTCCGCTCCCGGCTTCACCGCCGCCTCCCGCTCGGGCGAGGCCGTCATGGGCACCTGGCGTGTCCTCAGCTCGCCCCAGGCCCTGGCCGCCCACTCGATGGACGTGCACGACGGTGGCCTCCTGCTCCAGGGCCAGTTCGAGGACTCCTGGACCAAACGCGCCGATCTCTCGCTCAACATCAACGCCGAGCGTGTGTCGGTGCACACGTCGGGAGTGCTGCTCGACAGCGAAGTCGGCCTCACCTTCAAGGCCGAGTCAGACAGGGTCGTGGGCACGAGCGAGAGCTCCTCGCACAATGTGACGATCGGCCTCAAGGGAGAAGCGTCCCCCAACCAGGGCGACACCAGGTACAACCGCGTGCGTGGCACCCTGGGTTTCATCCCCTTCGCCACGAAGCAGACGCAGACGCAGGGCGACTCCACCTCGTTCGGCGAGGAGAACAAGATCTCCCTGCCCGGCAGCACCGTGAACGTGAGGACCGTCGACCGGTACAGCGTGGACACAACGATTCGCACCCGCTGGGCAACCGTTGCCACGCTGCCGTTCAGTACCACCACCGACGGGCACGGCAACGTCGTGACGAGGCCTGCCGGAGGTGACGACACCGGTGACCGCAACCGCCCTGCTGACAATCGGACGCAGGGCGACGACGACCGCACCTCGAACAACCGGACGCAGGACAATCGGACGCAGGGTGACGACGACCGCACCTCGAACACCCGGACGCAGGACAACCGGACGCAGGGCGACGACGACCGCACCCCGAACACCCAGAACCGTCCGGGGGACGAACAGAACCAGGACGGGAACGACCGCGACCGCCCACAGGGCGAGCAGGTCCAGGAGCAGGTCACGCCCACGCACCACGACGCGAACGGTCACACCGACGCGCGTTACCGCGTCCTCGACCTCGCCCAGAATGCGGCCCTGCCAGGCACCGCCGGTCTCGACACCGCATTGACGAACGCCCGCTCGGTGCCCAACGACATCGGGGTCATCCCCGGACGGGAGGGTTCCGGGTACGCCCTCAACAACATCGACTCCCGCGCTGCCCTGGACAGCATCAACCGGGAGGTGCGCGCGAACGGTTTCGAGTTGACCGACCAGAGCCAGCGCGTCATCAGGGCCGCCCTGTCCCCCACCACCACCAGGGGCCTCAACCTCAGGTACCAGTCCGGAGGCCTGGCCCTGGATGTCAAGTTCCGCCACGATTTCATGGGTGAACAGCGTTTCAGCGAGGGAGGGTGGCTGCTGCTCAAGCTGGTGCCCAACGGCGCACCCGTCTTCGGTCCGGTCGAGTCGGGGATGTCCTCGGAGCGTTCCGTCTCGAAGTCCACCGAACACAACGCCTCCGAGGGCGAGCAGAAGAAGCACGGTGTGACCGCCGGCCTGGACGGCTTGGTCAACCCGGTCCCGGCCAGCGGAACCGACAGCAGCGGGGCCGCCACCTTCCCGAATGACCGGTACCAGTCCTTCATCCCGTCCACGGGCACCGGTGCGGAGAGCGGGACCACCAAGGCACACCTGACCTCGGACACCACCACGGAGTCGGAGACCCGAACGGTCAAGGCCCCCGGAGTCACCGGTGCCACGCCGACAAGGCTCGACTTCACCCTGTCGGTGGACGACGGCAAAGTCTTCTCTGGGCACACCGACGTAGGGACCCGAACCGAGGTGTACCAGGCGGGGACCTTCCAGCCCACGCCCCCCGCCCCGACACCCGTCACCTCCCAGCCGTTCGCACCGCCCGCCACCGGGCCGAACAACGTCCAGGCCATCTCCAACGACTGGTTCGGCGGCCTCGGGCGCCCGCAGACCAACCTGCCTCCGGTCGAGGCGGTCGGACGCGGCCCGATCGCGGACGCCGCGGTGATCGCCCAGGCACGGGCCCTGGACTGGCAGCCCGACGCCAACGGACGGAACGTCTCCAACGCCGTCGACCACCTGCACCAGGGGCGTCCCGGATCGCGCGCGCCCATGCTCGGCGCCGCCATCGACCAGCAGGTGCTGACCACGCTGTTCGACTCCTCGTCAACGGGCGATGGCGCGACCCTGGTGGGCCTGGACAAGCAGGGGCCCTTCGCCGTGCCCGGCCTGGAGACGAAGTTGTTCACCCAGATCGACCCCGACGGCGCCCGTATCATCGGGGCGGTCGGGGACCTGGGGGCCGGCAGGGAGAGCCAGGACACGCACCGCGACGAGGACTCCGTGGCCCACGCCGGATCCACCGCGATCAACACCGGGGTGGACCACTCGGTTATGAAGGGTGTGGACCAGCCAGCCTCCGGCTTCGACGAGAACCTGGCACTCCTCGGCGGCGGCGCCAACACTGCCGGAGCGAAGAGCTCCGCGGGGGGCGGCAACAAGCAGTCGGTGTCCACCGTGCAGACCCGCGCGGAAGCCCCCGAGAAGGGGCCCGGGTACCTGGTGCGCTTCCCCATCGATGTGCTGGTCGTCGCGCAGGACACCAAGTCGGGTACCCCACCGAAGGCGGAGAGCACCACCTCAACGGTCGACGTCTGGCTGAGCCTGGACCAGGTCCGTCAGATCGCCACCGGCGTGAGTGCCGAATCCATCGCCGCGTGGGACACTGTCGCGGAGCATCAGACCGCCGCCGCCGACACCGAGAAGGCGCTCGGCACGGCGCTCGACAACGAGCTGGGGCTGGACCGGTCGGACGACTCCCGTGCGCACGCCCGGGAAGCCACCGACCTGCTCGCACTCGGACCGGAGATGAACCCGAGGTCATGGTCGGAGCAGACCGTGGACGGCGTCCAGGCGATCCGTGAGTACCTCGGCTCGGGAGCCGACGACCACGGATGGAACCGTCCGGCTGACGTGACCGCGGCGCAGCACCGCGCCGCCCTGGACGGACTGGACTCGCTCCGGGACGACGCCGGGACTCCCCGGGACCTGTCAGAGGAGATGGTGGTGGCCCTGCGCGAGCTGGTCGAGCGCCGCCACGCGCTCCACGAAGCCCTGCACACACATCGGACCTCCCTGGACTCCTTCTTCGAGGCCCTGCGGGACGCCTTCCGTCCGCCCGCTCCGCCACCCGCTCCGCCACCCCCGCCGCCACCAGCGCCCAACACCACGGGCGTCAACCCGGTGATGCAGGCGAACTTCATGACCGCCCTCAACCCGACCTGACGGGCCCACAGACCATCCCCACCAGTGCCGCTTTTCGCGGCCGCCCCCGATACGCCGGAGGACCTCCGGTTTCCGAAAGGAAGAAACGAAGAATGACCGACAACACCGAGGCACCGCGCGGTCCCCACCGCACGGGGCCCGTGCTGAGCTCGACGGGGGAGGTGCCCCAGGCCACGGCCCGGGACGCCATCGGGGCCCCGTCCGAGCGCGGCCCAGGCCAGACCGCGCCGCACCCCGCTCCAACCCCCGCCCCCGTACCGGCCGCGGCCACCTCCGAAGCGGTCGAGGCCAAGGCCGACACCGAACGCGGCCGCAACGCACTGCTCGCGGCGCTGGCGCTGCGCGGCGGCGCCGCCCGGAACGCCGAGGGCACTGAGAAGGCCGAAGAGCGCTACCGCCCGGGCCGTCCGACCCTCGCGGTCGCGGCCATCGCCGGTCTGATGCTCGTCGCCGCCCCGTTCGGCCTCTCCGCGGCCAAGGAACACCAGGCCGGTGCGCCGCTCCAGACCGACCTCGCCTCCGGCAGCTTCGCGGACCCGTCCAGTGCCTCCGCGTCCGCCTCCGCCTCGGGGACGGGCGTCCAGGGATACGTTCCCGAGGTACAGCCGAACGCCCCCGTCCTCCCCGGTGCGGACACCGGGGCGGACCCCGGTGCCGTCCCGGACCCGGCCTCGGCCGGTGCGGGCGCCCCCGGGGGATCGGGCGGCGGAGGCCTGCCCGAACGCCCCGTGGACCCCTCGTCCGGTGGTCCTGCGGGCGCCCCGGTCGCGGGAGTGACCGAGGATGACGACGAGGACGGCGGCGAGCGCGGCGGCGACGGCACCGGCGGGGGCGGCGACGGCGTCGGCGAACCCCAGGGCGTGACCGTCGAGAAGGGCTCGCTGCTGGAGACCCTGCTCACCGAGCGCAACAGCAAGGGCGAGGAGGACACGGAGAAGTCCGAGGAGCCCGAGTCCGGCAAGGGCAAGGGGTCCGAAGAGGACACCGAGGACGACTCCAAGGGCGACGGCTCCAAGGCCGACACCGAGGGCGACGGCGCCGAGGGCGACGCGTCCGATGGTGCGGGGTCCGAGCCGCTCAGCGCCCAGACCGGGCAGAGCCTGGAGCCGCTCAGCGAGGGTGTCGAGGCGGAGGAGCAGCGTTCCACGTCCGCTCCCGAGCCCCGGTCCGCCGAGGAGGTGGAGCCCCAGTCGGCTCCCGAGCCGGAGCCGGAGCCGGAGCCCGAGCCGGAGCCCGAGCCCGAGCCCGAGCCGGAGCCGTTCCGCGCGGTCGCCGGTCCCGGCTGTGACTCCGAGGGGGCCCGCTACCAGATCCACGGTGACGGCGTCTGGCGCTCGGGGCCCGCGGGCTACGACGGGGCCGGATGTGACGACGGCTACGATGTCATGGCCGTGAGCGGCGACCCCGACGGTGGCAACACCTCCGCGGAGTGGACGTTCTGGCCCGGCGGCGCCGGTTCGACCTGCACGGTCAAGATCCTCGTGCAGAACGGCCCCGACCCGCTGTGGGCGAACGGCGTCCCCACCCACTACGAGCTGTTCGACGGCGAGAACGCCGGCGGTTCCTTCCGCGGCGGTTTCGAGGTCACCCAGCCCGACGACGGCCGTTACTGGGCCCTGACCGAGCTCCAGGACGTCGGGGACTCGTTCACGCTGCGCGCACGCAACAGGGGCCCCATCCCCGAAGGCGGCGAGGCCCCGCAGCTCCCGCTGTCGGTGGTCGAGGCCGAGTGCCGCTGACGGGAGAGTAGCCGCCGGTAACCCCGTACCGGCAGTTGGACAAGCCCGCGGGCCTCACCGGCCCGCGGGCACAGAAAGGAAGACGACAGGCGATGAACCGTCACGTGCGCGCGGTCGACCCCACCGGCGGAGCCGAGTTCCGCACCATCGGCGAAGCCCTCGCCGGCGCCAGTGACGGCGCCGTACTGTCACTGGCCCCCGGACGCTACGACGAACAACTCGTGCTCTCACGCGTGGTGACGCTGATGGCGGCCGAGGGCCCCGGAACCGTCGAGATCCTCTGCTCCTCGGGCACCGCCGTCACCTCGGTGGCCGAGGCGGTCAAACTCACCGGCCTCGTCCTGCGCGGCCGCGACTCGGAAGCCCCGGTCGTGGACGCCGCCGCCGGTCAGGTCGAACTCGCCGACTGCGAGGTGGAGGGGGCCGCCTGGGCGGCCGTCCTCGCCCGGGGCGAGGGAGCCCTGGCGCTCCGGGGCTGCACCGTGCGGTGCAGCGCGGGGGCGGGCATCGTCGTCACCTCCCCCCAGACCAGCGTCATCGAGGACTGCGTCATCGAGGACGTCGGCACCAGCGGTGTCGTCATCAACGACAAGGGTGCCCCCGAGGTACGCCGGTGCACCATCCGCGACGCGGGCGCCAACGGCGTCTACGCGGCGGGCAGCGGCGCCGGGCACATCAGCGACTGCACGGTATCGGGAACGACCAAGGCCGCCGTGGTGGTCGACGAGCACGCGGCCACGGGCCTGAGCGACCTGCGCGTGAGCGGGGTCGCCGACGACGGCGTCGTGATCTCGACCCGGTCCCCCGTGACGGTCAGCGACCTCGTCGTCGAGAAGGCGGCGGGCCGCGGCCTGGTCCTGCGCGCCGGGACCGACCCCCGCGTGGAGCGGGTCCGCGTCACCGGCAGCGGCGGCGTGGGCATCCTGGCCGAGGACAAAGCAAGAGGACACCTCCGGGACTGCGAGGTCCGGGACGCGGGCGCGGAGGGTGTCAGCGTCACCGGCCGCTCCTCCACCACCTTCAGCGGTCTGACCGTGCACGGCACGGAGGCCGCCGGAATCCACGTCACCGAGGACTCCACCGCCGAGTTCGACCGCGTCAACGTGGGACGTACAGCGGGGCCCGGTGTCGAGATCCTCTCCGGGGCGGCGCCCTTCCTCCGCAACGGCACCGTCACCGGATCCCGGAGCCACGGCGTGCGCTGGGAGGGCGGCGGCGGACGCGTGGAGGACTTCGAGGTCACCCGCTCGCGCCGGACCGGCGTGTACGCGGCGGCCGGAGCGCGCGCCTCCCTGAGCGGGGTGCGGGTCATCGGCGCCCGCGAGAACGGGCTCGCCGCCACCGGCGGTGCCGTGCTCGACCTGCGCGACAGCGAGGCCTCCGAGTGCGGCGGCGACGGCGTGGCCGCGCACTCCGAGGGGGAGATCACCGCGCTGCGCGTGCGCTCGCACGAGAACACCCGCAACGGCGTCCTGGTCGCGGCGGGCGCCCGCGCGGTGCTGCGCTCCTGCGAACTGGTCGGCAACGGCGGCGACGGGGTCCTTGTCGGCAGCAGCGAGGACGTCGTCCTCGAGGGCTGCACCGTGCGCGCGAACGCCCGGGCCGGGCTGCGCCAGACCGTCGCCGGAGGAAACGTCCAGGCCAACTCGCTGGTCAGCGAGGGCAACAACGCGGAGGACCTGTACGGGCCCGACGCCGTCGCCGAGACCGCGCCGGGAACGTCCTCCGAGGACGAGGAGGACGACGACGAGGAGCGTGGCCCGCTGGCCGAACTCCAGGCCCTCATCGGCCTGGAGAGCGTCAAGGACGAGGTCACGACCCTCATCAACCGCAACAAGATGGCCCGGCACCGGGCCGAGATGGGCCTGCCCTCTCCGCCCGTCGCCCGACACCTGGTCTTCGCCGGTCCTCCCGGAACCGGCAAGACGACCGTGGCCCGGCTCTACGGAAGGGTCCTGGCCGACCTCGACGTGCTGCGCTACGGGCACGTCGTCGAGGCCGCCCGCGCGGACCTGGTCGGCCAGTACGTCGGCGCCACCGCCATCAAGACCAGCGAGGTGTTCGAGAAGGCCCGGGGCGGCGTGCTGTTCGTCGACGAGGCGTACACGCTCTCCTCCGAGGACAACGGCGGTTTCGGCCAGGAGGCCATCGACACCCTGGTCAAGCTGATGGAGGACCACCGCGACGAGGTGGTCGTCATCGTCGCCGGATACGCGGCGGAGATGGACGGCTTCCTGTCCTCGAACCCCGGTCTGGCCTCGCGTTTCGCTCGAACCGTCATGTTCCCCAACTACCAGGCCGAAGAGCTGGTGAGCATCGTCGAGCGCCTCGGCGCCGTCCACCAGTACACGCTCTCGCCGGACCTGCGCCCGCTGCTGCTCCAGCACTTCGAGGCCCTGCCCAAGGGGCCCGCGTTCGGTAACGGCCGTGAGGCCCGCAAGGTCTTCGAGGAGATGGTGGACCGCCAGGCCCACAGACTGGGCGAGGACCCGCCCGCCGACCCCGCCGAACTCACCGTGCTCAACCCCGACGACCTCGGCGCCGTCGCCGCACAGTCCGGCGGGCCCGGCGGGGACGACGTCGCGGGCCTGCGCGCCCAGCTCGACGCGCTGACCGGCCTGTCCGAGGTCAAGTCCACCGTCAACGACCTCGTCAACGTGCTGGTCGCCGCCGAGCGGCGGCGGGCGATCGGGATGCCGGCGCCCAGCCTCAGCCATCACCTGGTCTTCGCGGGACCGCCCGGTACCGGTAAGACCACGGTGGCCCGGCTCTACGGCCAGCTGCTGCGCGCCCTGGGCGTGCTCCCCACCGGTCACACGGTGGAGGCGGCCCGCGCGGACCTGGTCGGGCGCTACATCGGTCACACCGCGCAGCTCACACTGGAGACCTTCGAGAAGGCGCGCGGCGGCGTGCTGTTCATCGACGAGGCCTACACCCTCACCCCGTCCGGGGCCGCCAACGGTGACTTCGGCCAGGAGGCCGTGGACACCCTGGTCAAGCTGATGGAGGACCACCGGGACGAGGTGGTCGTGATCGTCGCCGGGTACAACGCGGAGATGCAGCGCTTCCTCGACTCCAACCCGGGTCTGGCCTCGCGTTTCTCCCACAACGTGCGGTTCGAGGACTACTCCGACGACGAACTGGTCACCATCGTGGGGCGTATGGCCACCGACAGCGGGTTCACCGTCCCGGAGGAGACCGTGGCCGCGCTCGGGCAGCACTTCTCCGGGGTGCCGCGCACGGAGTCCTTCGGTAACGCCCGCTACGCGCGGCAGGTCCTGGAGCGCATGATCACCCGCCAGGCGGGACGCACCATCGCCCTGACCGACCCCACCCGCGACGACCTGACCCTGCTCACCCCGGCCGACGTGCCGTGACGCGCGGTGGCGCCCACCGGCCGGTGCACGACCGGCACGGGTGGGCGCCACCGTCCTCCGGTGGTCCGCACCGGAGTCCTGGGGCGTGTGCTCGGATCGGTCCTCGCGGCGCCCGTCACCGCCCTCAACGGACGCCTGTCGCGCGACGGCCTCGCGATACCGCCAGGCTGCCTCTCTCCGCGCCGATGAAGCCCGGACAGCCAACCCCGGGGCGCGGGTCCCGTTGTGCGACACCGCGCCCGCATGGCAGCGCGCAGGAGGGGCAGCCTCGCTCCACGACCCGCGAGCGATCGCCGGGCGGCGGCGCGCATCGATGACGGCTCCACCGCCCGGCGAAGGCACCAGGAAGCCACGCCCTAGGCGCGCACCAGCTCCACGACGCTGACCCCGAGGCCCGGGACGACGCGGTTCAGCCGCAGACCGGAGCGCTCGGCCACCTCGGCGAACTCGGACCGGGTCCGCTGCTTGCCGTCGCAGTGGACCAGCATGCTGAGGTCCATGAACTTGGCCGTCCGCGCGGGTTCGGGCCGCTCCGGGACCAGCACCTCCGCGAGCAGGACCCGGCCCTCGGCGGTCATGGCCGTGCGGCAGTGGGTGAGGATCCGGACGGTGTCGGCGTCGTTCCAGTTGTGGATGACGCTGGCGAGCAGGTAGGTGTCGCCTCCGGCGGGCACGGAGTCGAGGAAGCTCCCGGACTCGACACGGCAGCGCTCGGCCACCCCCTCGCGCCCCAGCGCGGGATCGAGCTGGGAAACCACCTCGGGCCGGTCGTAGAGCACCCCCCGCAGGTGCGGGTTGGCGGTGAGGATCAGGGACAGCAGGCGCCCCCGGCCGCCTCCGACGTCGACCAGGCACTCGCTGTCGGCGAAGTCGTACTCGTCCACCAGGGAACGGGTGAGCTGCGAGGAGATGTCGGTCATGCCCTGGTCGAAGACCGAGGCGGAGTTCGGGTTGGCGCGCATGTAGTCCCAGACCGGGACGCCGTGGACGGCCTCGAACACCGGACCGCCCACGCGCACCGCGTCGGCGAGGTGGGCCATGGTGGAGCGCTCCGCCGGGCTGCCCAGCCAACGCGCGAACCCCCGCATGGAGTCGGGCGCGTCCGAGCGCAGGGCTCGGCCGAGTTCGGTGAGCGCGTAGTTGCGCCCCGGATGCTCCTCGACGACGCCCAGGTCGGCGCAGGCGCGCAGCAACCGGTGGAGGGCGTCGGTGTCGGCTTCGACCAGCTTCGCGATCTCGTCGACGTGTGTCGGTTCCCCGGACATCGCGTCGGCTACACCCAGTTCGGCGGCGGCGCTCACGGCGGCCGCCACCCAACTGGAGGTGATCAGCTCGAAGAGGTGCACGGCTGGGCCGCTGAGCGGCGTCGGACCGCCGTGCACCGGGGAGAGGGGAGGAGTGGACACAGGTGTCTGGGACCTTTCGACGACTGCCCTCGACCTGTGGTCGGCCGGGGGGCGCAACGGCCTCCGGAAGGCCAGGCGACACGCTATATTACTCCCTGGATTTTAACCAATACAGAGAGTGGGTATGGCTGTGGCGGTCGAAGAACCGGGGTCCTCCGCCGAGAGCCGGGCCTCACAGGCGCTCCACGTCCTGAACACGAGGACGGTGGTCCGCTCCTTCAGCGACAGACCCGTGGAGGACGACCTCCTGAACCCCCTCCTGGACGCCATGCTCGCGGCCCCCTCCGCCTCGAACAAGCAGGCGTGGGCCTTCGTCGCCGTTCGCCGCACGCGCACCCTGAAGCTGGTCCACGCCTTCTCGCCCGGCATCATCGAGCGCCCTCCCCTGGTCGTGGCGGCCTGCTTCGACCGCTCCCGCGCGGTGGGCGGCGGCGCCTGGGACGAGGGCATGCTCTGCGTGGCGATGGCCGTGCAGAACCTGCTGCTCGCGGCGCACGCCCTCGGGCTCGGGGCCTGCCCCTCCGCCAGTTTCCGCAAGGGCCCGGTGAGCAGGTTCCTCGGGCTTCCGGACCATCTCCTGCCATTGCTCCTGGTGTCGATCGGGCACCCGGACCGAACCCCCGAGACCGCGCCGAGGCGCGGCCGGAACGAGGTGATCAGCCATGAGTGCTGGGGTCAATGACGACCGCGTCGGTGAGGAACTGGTCCTGCTCGCGGCCTACCTGCTCAGCAGCGGGAGAGGGCTGCTGGAGGAGCCGGCCGCCTACGGGCCCCTCCGCTGCCTGGACGCCGCCCGCCGCGTCCTCTCCCTGCGGTCCCGGATCGGGGTTGCCGACAGCCCGGAACTCACCGACCTGCGTGCGCGCATGGACGACGTCATGTGCGGGGCGATGGCCGACCGGGAGCTGGACGTCCTGCTCGACGAGTTGTGTGACCGGCTCGCCGCAGCCCTGGAGGAGCCCGGTGCCGTTTCAGCCTGAGACAACGCTGCCCGCCGAGGAACCCGGCGCGGGCCGGGAGGTCCGACCGCGGACGGGCGAGGTGTTCGACGCGAGCTGGTTCACCCCGGCCTGCGAACTCCTGCTGGAGCGCGGCGACCACGCCCTCATCGGGGTCAGCGCCGGGAACAGCTACTTCAGCCAGCAGCGGCTCACCCAGCTCCTGACCTGGACGGGCTGGCGGTTCGCCGCCGTGGACCTGCTCTACACGGACCTGCACCTCGACACCATGTACCTGGCGTCGGGCGACGACCAGGCACAGGCCGCCAGGAGGACCACCCGCGCACTGCGGGACGTGCGGCGTCGCGTGCGGCGTGCGATGGAGGTGGCCCCCCGCGTACCCGCCAGGGTCCGTGCCCTGGCCCTGTCGGAGACGGTCGACCTGCCGGGGTACCGGTCGGCCCTGGGACGGATCGACCGTGAGCTCACCGAGAACCCGAGGGTGCGGCGCGCGTGCGAGGAGCACGTGCGGCGGATCGTCGGCGGTGGACCCGGGGCGCCGGAGGCCCGCTTCGCGGCGGGGTTGTCCTACCTGCGCGCCGAACTGCCCTTCCTGCTCAGCACCCCCGAGGTACTGGGAGTGCCCTCGTCGGTGTGCTGCTACCACGAACTGCTGCCGCTCCTGGTCGAGCTGGAGGGGGACACGTCCTGTCTCCAACCCGGCCAGGGGCATCTCGTCCTGAGGCCGAGGTAGACCAACGGGGCGGGGGAGACCCCGCCCCACGGATTCAGGCGGGGCGCACGTCCATCACTGACTCCCCGTCCGGCACCCGGTGCACCGAGTGCAGGGCCAAGCCGACCTCCGCGAAGAGCCGCTCGTACTCCTCCGACGAACGCGGGGCCGCCCCGTAGAGCACGAACATACTCAGGCCGATGGCCTCCACGAACGCGCTCGGCCGGGCACGCTCGGGGAGGTGCCCGACGATCAGCAGCCGCGACCCCGCCGTCATCGCCGCGCGGACGTTGGCCAGGATACGGACCGCGTCCCGGTCGGACCAGTTCTGCATCACGCGGGCCATGACGTAGACGTCGGCTCCCTTGGGAACCCCCTCGAAGAAGCTGCCGCCCACCACGGAACACCGGTCGGCGACCCCCTCCTCACGCAACAGCCGGGGGGCGCCGGCCACCACCTCCGGGAGGTCGAAGAGGACTCCCGTCGCCTCGGGGCGGGCCCGCAGGACGGCGGCGAGCGTGGCGCCCTCCCCGCCGCCGAGGTCCACCACGGTCCCGGCCCCGGCGAGGTCGGCCGCGTCCAGCAGGGTCCCGGCGGGGGTGGAGGCGTTCATCGCCCGGTTGAAGACCTCCGCCGCGTCCCGGTTCTCACCCAGGTAGTCGAAGAGGTGGCTGCCGGTGTGGATCTCGAACGCGGTGCGGCCCGAGCCCACCGAATCGCCCAGCCGGGTCCACGCCCGGAAGAGGTCCCCGTAGGTGCACATGCGAAAGAGGTCGCGCAGGCCCAGGGGGTCGTCGGCGCGCAGGTGGTTCCCGGAGGGGCTGAGCGCGAACACTCCGGGCGCGGTCTGTGCCACGAGTTCCGTCGCCGTCACCGCCCGCATGACCACGAGCAGGCGTTCCTCGGGCACGCCGACCTCCCGTGCCAGGTCGGCGACAGTGCGGGGCCCGTCCGCCAGCGCCTCCACGACGCCCAGTTCGACCATCGCCGAGACCGCGTGGATCAGCATGGCCGAGGACACGAGCCCCGACAGCGGCGCCTCCGTCCGCTCCGGCGGGGTGGCGGCCCCGTCCACCCGTCCCACGTCGACCAGCACACCGTCTCCCTCGCGCACCGCGGCCCCGCCCCTCGTCCGAATGTCAGTCACAGGAAGTGACGATGCCAGGTGGCGGGGGTGTCCCGTGGGGTTTTCGGGGAGCGGCTCCGGGGCCGCTCCCTTGTGCGCACGATCGTCGCCCGCGGCATTCGGTCGCCGCGTCACCGACCTCCACGACGCCGCCGTGCGGATCGACGTGATCGCGCGGCTCAGCCGGGAGTTCGACGGGTCGGGGCGGGGTCACCCCGCCCCGACCGGTACGTCCGACCGCCTAGCCGGTCGGCATCACGTTGATGAGCTTCTTGTTGACGAACTCCTGGATGCCCGCGGCGGAGAGCTCCTCCCCGTAGCCGGACCTCTTGGTGCCGCCGAAGGGCAGGGACGGGCGGGTCAGGGTCGGGTGGTTCACGAAGACCATGCCGGTGTCGATGCGCCGGGCGACCTCCGCCCCGCGGGCGATGTCCTCGGTGAACACCGAGCCGCCCAGTCCGAACGTGGAGTCGTTGGCGATCCGCACCGCGTCCTCCTCGTCCTCCGCTCGGAAGAAGAGGGCGACCGGGCCGAAGAACTCCTTGTCGTAGACCGGGTTGTCCCTGGTGAGGCCGGTGATGATCCTCGGCTGCGCGAACGCGCCCTCCTCGGGCACGGGATCGCCCGGGGTGACCACCGTCGCTCCGTGCTCCTCGGCCTCGTCCACGAGTTCCTGGAGGTCGTCCGCGGCGCTCTGCGACGAGAGCGGTGGCAGGGTCGTCGCGGAGTCGAACGGGTCACCCGCCCTCAACCGCGCGAAACCCTCGGCGAAACGACGCAGGAAATCGTCCGCCACCTCCTTGACGACGATGATCCGCTTCGCGGCCACGCAGCTCTGCCCGGCGTTGTTGAGCCGACCCGAGAGCGCGCGCTCGACGCTGACGTCGAGGTCGGCGTCGCCCAGCACGATGAGGGCGTCGCTCCCCCCGAGTTCCAGGGTGCTCTTCTTCAGCTCCTCGCCCGCCTGGGCCGCGACGCTGGCGCCTGCCCCCTCGCTGCCGGTGAGGGCGACGCCGCGCACACGCGGGTCCCGGATCGCCCGGGTGACCTGGTCCTTGTTGGCGTAGACGTTGGTGTAGGCGCCCTCGGGCGCTCCGGCCTCCCTGAACAGGGACCCGAAGGCCGCCGCCGACTGCGGGACGATCGAGGCGTGCTTGACCATCACGACGTTCCCGGCCATGAGGTTGGGAGCGGCGAACCGCGCCAGCTGGTAGTAGGGGAAGTTCCAGGGCTGCACACCGAACAGCACCCCGATCGGATCGCTGACCACCACGGCCTCACCCGCCTGCGGGTCCTCGGTCGCCACCCTCTCGGGGGCGAGGAACTCCTCGGCGTTGTCGGCGTAGTAGTCCAGGATCGAGGCGGCAAGCTCGACCTCGCCGCGGCTCTCCTCGAAGAGCTTGCCCATCTCCAGGGTGAGGAGCCGGGCGAAGTCGTCGGGTCGATCGCGAAGGATCTGGGCCGCGCGCCTCACCACCCTGCCGCGTTCGTCGAAGGACTTCGTGCGCCACGACTCGAAGGTGGCATGGGCGGTGCCGATGGCACGGTCCAGCTCCTCGTCCCCGATCTCGGCGAAGGTCGCCAGGGTCTCGTTCGTGTAGGGGTTCGTGGTCGCGTAGGCCATGGTGTTCCCTCCGTCCGGGGCGCCAGCCAGCGGGGGCCGGGCCTTCGAGGAGCGCGCCGCGCGCTCCGCACGGGTTCGGTCTCGTAGGGACCCTGCTCGTTCGAAGGGGAGTCCGAAACATGCCTTTTGTGGCTTTGTGGTGGTTTTGCGGTTCGGCTCGCCGTCGCCGAGATCAGGCCAGCTCGGGTTTGCCGAACATGACCGCGTACCCGGAGGGCAGATGGCTCAGCAGCTGGTTGAGTTCGCCGCCCGACACCGCCTTGGCCACGGTGCTGAGAACCGCGCCGGAGTCCTGCTGGGCGGTCAGGGGCCGGGCCCCGGTCTCCTCGGCCACGCGGCTGTGGAACTCCTCGACCCCGAACGGCTCCGCCTCCAGCTGGTCCTCGGGCCGGAGGGCCTCGTCCAGCGGTTCCGGGATCTGCGCGGCCAGGTGGTCCAGGCTGGTTCCGGGCAACCGCTGCGCCAGGACCGAGAACACCGCGCGCGTCACCTGCTCGGCCTCGCGCTGGTCCTCGTACTCTCCCGCGTCACGGACCTCGGCCAGGAACTCGTCGTAACGCATCCTTCCTCCTCGTCAATCGACTTCGAGTGCCTTGGGGACGAGCCTGCCCGAGTGTGCCCGCGCCAATCACGAACACCGGGAGCGAACCGAGCGCGGCGGAACCCGTGCTCACCAGCCGGTGAGGAGCAGGTGGTTGACCAGCAGCGCCGTGCCCGCCTGGACGGTGAGCCAGGCCCTGTGGTGGTTCACCGGAAGGAGGGCGGTGGCGGGCACGAGCCACAACACGAACGGCAGCCAGATCCGCTCGGTCTCGCCCTTGCTCATCCCGGACAGGGTGGCGGCGGCGACCGCGCAGAGAGCGGCGGCCACCAGCAGGGCCGTCACCGCGTCCTCCCGCGAGGGCGCCCGGCGCAGCCCACGCACCGCGCCCGGCACCCGCGCCAGGGCACGGCGCGCCCCCACCACGGCCGCCAGCCCGGCCGTCAGGCACACGGTGGCCAGATTCGCCCAGACCCAGTAGCCGTAGGGCCGGACCGCCGCCACCCCCTGGTAGTAGCGCTCCACGAGCAGCTGGTACCCCTCCCACCACCAGAACCCCGACGCGGTGAAGGCGGCGGTCACCGCCAGGGCGCCCGCCAGCGCGTAGGGGAGGGGGCGCGCGGTCCGCGCGCACAGGAGCACGGTCACGGCGAGGACGCCGATGAGCACGAGCCCGTACGACAGGTACACCGACCACCCCAGGAGCACGCCCGACACCAGCGCGGTGGAGCGCGGAGCCCGTGCCCGAGGCGAGGACGCCACGGCGAGGAGGGCGAGCCCCCACGCGGTGACCGCCGCGAAGTAGCCGTCGGCGGAGACCCCCACCCAGACGGCGGAGGGCACCAGAACCAGGAACGGGGCCGCCCGGCGGGCCGCCGCCTCGGCTCCGAGCGCGCGCATGGCCACCAGGACCGCCGCCCCGGCGGAGGCACCGACCACGATGCACCAGATCCCGGCCCACGCCCCGCCGCCCAGACCGATCCGGTCCAGGGCGACGAACGTCAGGACCGCGCCCGGCGGGTGCCCCGCCACGTGCGTGGGCCAGTTGTCCGGCTGCCCCACGAGGATGTGCTGGGTGAACGTGTTCAGTGCGGCGCCCACGTCGTGGAAGCGGTCCACCGACGCCAGGTACTCGTAGGGCGACAGGAGACGGTCGGCTATGCCGCGCCGCCAGCCGTCGACGAGCGCCAGAGCCGTGGTCCACAGCACGGACACGCCCCAGACCGACCACACCAGGGGCCGCCAGGGCAGCGCACGCGCCGTCGAGGGACCGTGGAGGACCACCACGAGGGCCAGGGCTATGGCGGGCAGCGTGCCGGGCCCCACATGGGGGAGCCACGTCGCGTACAGCGGTGGCCAGGCCACGTACAGGACACCGTGGGTGCTCTCGATCCAGGTGCCGACCACCGAGGCGGTCGCGAAGAGGAGCACGGCCAGGGCGGCCACCAGCGCGTCGGCGCGGAACTCGGAACGGCGCGCGTCGCCCCCGTCCCGGACCTTCCTGTGGAGTTCGGGCTGCGTCACGTCGTCACCGTAGGTCAGGCCTGAGCCTTGAACCGGTTGCTCCGGGGCGTGTCGCCAAGGCCGAGGGAAACCCCTGTTCGGAGCGGCTTCGAGCGGACACACCGTGGGGTCGGCGGTCCGCCCCGGCGGGTCGGGCGCGGCCTAGCATGACCGCGAGTTGGCCCGTCGGACCGGGAGGCGACCGATCGCGTGAACGAGGACGACCAGGGCGGGAAGACGCCTTCAGAGGCGCCGGGCGACCACGGGGGCGCGGGGGCCGACGATCCGACGCCTCGCACGCGACGGGGGCGGCTGCCGGACGCGCTGCGGAACGGTCCTCCCGTCGGACCCACCAAGCCGGGCTTCTGGCGGGGCCCCGCGCGCGGTCCGTGGCTCACGTCGCTGCTGGGGTCGATCCTGCTGGTCGGGATCCCGATCCTGTTCGTCACCGGCCTGCTCTCCTACGCGGCCTACAACCCCGACCTGGTGTCCAACGACAAGACCCCCGACAAGGGTCTGCTCGGGTTCTACCTGTTCCCCTGGCCCACGGACCCACCGTGGCTCTACCGCCTCACCCAGGGCGTGCACGTCACGCTGGGCGTCACGCTGGTCCCCGTCCTCCTGGCCAAGCTCTGGTCGGTCGTTCCGCTCCTCTTCCGCTGGCCGCCGACGGCCTCCCCGGCGCAGGCCCTGGAACGCCTGACGGTCCTGTTCCTGGTGGGCGGCGCGCTGTTCGTCTTCGCGACGGGCATCCTCAACATCCAGCTGGAGTACGTCTTCCCCGGCTCCTTCTACCCCCTGCACTTCTACGGCGCCTGGGTGTTCGTCGCGGCCCTGTTCTCCCACGTCGTCCTGAAGCTGCCGACCATGGTGAGGGAACTGCGCGCACGCGGAATCCGCGAGGCGCTGGGCGACCCCCGCGACCGGGGGAGGGACCGGGACCCGGAGCGGGGCGAGTTGGTCGCGCCGGACCCCGACCCCGGGGCGGCGTCGCGCCGCACCGTGTTGGGCGCTGTGGGTCTGGGCTCGCTCGCGCTCCTGCTGACCACGATCGGGCAGAGCCTCGGGGGCGCGTTGCGGCCGACGGCGCTCATGGCCCCGCACGGACGGCTGCCGGGGGAGGGTGCCGCCGACTTCCCGGTGAACACGACCGCCGCCTACGCGGGCGTCACCGAGGCCGACACGGGACCCGACTGGAGGCTGACCGTACGCGGGGCGGGCCGCGAGGTCGTCCTCTCCAGGCAGGACCTGCTCGCCCTGCCCCAGTACCGGTCCGCGCTGCCCATCGCCTGCGTGGAGGGGTGGTCCACCCGCGATCTCGACTGGGAGGGTGTGCGCCTGGCCGACCTCGCCGGCCTGGTCGGGGCGCAGGGGCCGCCCGGAGTATTCGTGGAGTCCGCGCAGGAGTCCGGGTCCTTCGCCAGCGCCGCGCTCCGCGACAACCAGGTCACTGATCCGCGCTCCCTCCTGGCCCTGCGTGTGAACGGCGCGGACCTGACACCCGACCACGGCTACCCGGCCAGGGTGATCGTGCCCGCTGGCCCGGGCGTGCACAACACCAAGTGGGTCACCCGGCTGAGCTTCGGTGCGGTGTGAGGGCCTCTCCGCGCCGCTGGTACGGCGCCTCACCGTGGCACCTGGTCCTGATGGCCGTGACGCTGGCGGTCATCGCCTACGCGGGCGTGCGTCTGCTCCACGGCGGTGATCCGTGGGGCATCGCGCTCTGGTTCGTGGGCGCGGCCCTGCTGCACGACCTCGTCCTCGTCCCCGCCTACACGCTGGTGGGCCGGGTCCTGCGGGCCGTCGTCGGAGGCCGTCGCGGGCGTGCGGGCGGCGCCCGTCCCACACCCGGTCGGGTGCGGGCGGTCCTCCTCGACCACGTGCGCGTCCCCGCGCTCGCCTCCGGGCTCCTGCTGTTGGTCTACCTCCCGCTGATCCTCGGCCCCTCCGACACCTACGTCACCAAGACCGGTCTGACCGGGGAACCGTTCGCCGCCCGCTGGCTCCTGGTGAGCGCCGCCCTGTTCGCGGTCTCGGCGCTGGTGGGGGCCGTCCGGGCCGGGCGGGTGGCTCGCCGGGCCCGGACGACCTGATGACCCCGCCCTGCAGTACCCTCCCCGGAGGCCCCACCGGAGCCGAGACGTTCAGAGGGGTGCGCGCAGCGCCGCGAACCAGCGCCCCCGCACCTGCCAGGAGTCCGACCACCTCCACCCCGTGGCCTCCGCGTGGGCCCGCAGGGCGGGGAGCCCGAGCCGTGCCCACACGAAGGGGGCGCCCGGCTTCCCCCAACCGTCCGTGACCTGCACGGTCACGCACTCGTTGACGTCCCGGTCGGCGGCCTCGACGATGAGCAGACCCTGGGGCAGCACCAGCTCCCGCATCCGCGCGAGCAGACGCTCCGGGGTCCCGCCGATGCCGATGTTGCCGTCGACCAGCAGCGCCGTGTTCCAGCGGCCCTCCTCCGGCAGGGGGTCGAACACCGACGCGCGCACCGCACGCCCACCGGCCTCGACCACCCGTGCCACCGCCACCGGGTTCATGTCCACGCCCAGCGCCCGGTGCCCCCGGGCGGTGAGCGTGAGGACCATGCGGCCGGGTCCGCAGCCCGCGTCGAGGGTGTCACCCTCCGAACGGTCCAGGACGCTCTCGTCGGCACTGTCGGTGGCCCCGCACCAGCGCTCCACGTCCAGGGGCAGTATCCAACCGTCGGACCGTCGCAGGTACAGGGGACCGTGGCCGTTGACGAGCGCCCGGGAGTACGGGTCGCACAGCCACGGGGCCGCGCGGGTGTCGACCCCCATCTCCGGCGCGCTCATCGTCGGGCCCCCGTTCCACAGACCCTGACGGCCTCGCCGAACCGGGTGTCGGGCGCGAGCGCGGCCACGGCGGCGGCGTCCCGTGGGGTGTCCACGTCCCTGAGCGGGGCCAGGTCGCCCACGCGCAGTCCCGCGTCCACGAGCCGCGCCCGCTGGAGACGCCCGGTGCGCGGGGTGGACATCGGTACGCCGCGCACCAGGTCGGGGTCGGGCGCGGCCATCCCGAGCGCCCAGAACCCACCGTCCTCGCTCGGGCCGAACCACGCGTCGACGTGTTCCCAGGCATCCGGGGACAGGACGGGAGCCAGGTGCCGTTCGGTGAGCTGGGGGGTGTCCATACCGACCAGGAGCGAGGGACCCGAACACGCGGCGAACGCGGCCGCGAGTCGTTCGTCCAGCCCGCCGCCCGACTGCGGCACCACCTCGAAGCCCGACTCGGGCAGCCAGGGTCCCGGCCTCCCCTCCAGCACCAGCAGCCGTCGGCGCGCCGGAAGACGCAGCACGGTCTCCAGGGTGTCCGTCAGGGCCGCCTCGGCGACGGCGGCCGCCTCCTCGGGTGAGTACTCCGGGGTCAGCCTCGTCTTGACCAGGCCGGGGACGGGTTCCTTGGCGATCACCAGCAGTGTCGTGATCCCGGCGCGCCGGTCCGCCCGACCGGGCCGACTCATCGTCTTCCTTCCTCCGCGCGTGTGCGTTCCCCGGTCGGCGGCTCGCGCAGCACCGAGGTCATGTCGCGCACGGCGGTCCAGGTCCCGCGCCACGTTCCGGTCACCTTGGACGCCCCGGAGCGGGGCAGGTAGGGGACGTCCACCTCCGTGATGCGCCAGCCCGCGTCCGCGGCGCGCACGACCGTCTCCAGGGGATAGCCCGAGCGCCGGTCGGTCATGCCCAGGCCCAGCAGGCCCGACCTGCGGGCGGCCCGCATCGGGCCGATGTCGCGGACCCGCACCCCGGTCCGGGAGCGCAGCATCCGCGCGACGGCGGCGTTGCCGATCCGCGCGTGAGGAGGCCAGGCACCCCTGCGTGTGGGGCGCCGCCTGCCCATGACGAGGTCCGCGTCACCCCGCCGGACCCGGTCCACCAGCCCCGGGAGCAGGCTCGGGTCCAGGGAGGCGTCGCAGTCGCAGAAGCAGACGTACTCGGCGGTGGCGGCCGACAGGCCCGCGTGGCACGCCGCGCCGAACCCCCTCCGCGACTCCGGGACCACGACGGCTCCGAGCTTCTCGGCGATGGCGGCCGATCCGTCGGTCGAACCGTTGTCCACGACGATCGCCCGCCAACCCGCTGGGACGCGCTCCATGACCCAGGGGAGCGCGGATGCCTCGTTCAGACAGGGGAGCACCAGGTCGACCGGCGGTGGTCCGGCACCCGTGGATTCCGGGTGTGCCCGCGCCTGTTCGTTCCGGTCGTTACCGTGCGGTTCGTTGATCACCCTGATTACGTTACGAAGTCATAAAGGTACAGTCAGTGAATGGACCCGCGACACGCTGGCGTGTCGGCCGTCAGCCCGCCGGAACGCCGGTGTCGACCGACCCGCGCAGCTCGGAACGGGCGAACTCGGCCATGCCCTCGGCGAAGCCCACCCGGGGGCGCCAGGACAGCTCCTTCATCAGCCGGTCCGAGGAGGCCGTGATGTGCCGGACGTCCCCGAGCCGGTACTCGCCGGTGACCACGGGCGCGGGGCCACCGTGCGCGTCCGCCAGCGCCTCGGCCATCTCCCCGATGGTGTGGGGGGTTCCGCTGCCGGTGTTGAAGGCCGACAGCACGCCCGGAGCCCGGTCCGGCAGTGCCTCCAGGGCCGCCACGTTGGCGCGGGCCACGTCCCGCACGTGCACGAAGTCGCGTCGTTGGCGCCCGTCCTCGAACACCCGGGGCGCCTCGCCCCGGGCCAGCGCCGACCGGAAGAAGGACGCCACGCCCGCGTAGGGAGTGTCGCGCGGCATACCCGGGCCGTAGACGTTGTGGTAGCGCAGGGACAGCGCGCGCCCGCCCACCGCGCGGGCCCACGAGGCGCTCAGGTGCTCCTGCGCCAGTTTCGTGGTGGCGTACACGTTGCGGGGGTCGCTCGGCGCGTCCTCCCGCACCAGGCCGGGGACGAGCGCCGTACCGCAACGGGGGCACGGGGGGTCGAACAGTCCGGCCCGGAGGTCGGACTCCGCCCTCGGGCCGGGGCGGACGTCGCCGTGCTCGGGGCACGTGTACCGGCCCTCTCCGTAGACGACCATGGAACCGGCCATCACCATGTGGCGGACGCCGGTGCGGGCCATGGCCGCCAACAGGACCGCGGTGCCCAGGTCGTTGCAGTCCACGTAGTCGGGCGCGTCCAGGAAGTCCGACGAGCCCAACCCGACCATCGCCGCCTGGTGGCAGACCGCGTCCACCCCTCGCAGGGCCCGTTCGACGGCCTCGCCGTCCCGGACGTCGGCCACGACCTCGACGGTCCCGTCGGGGCCGCGCCCTCCGTGCGCCAGGGGCAGGTAGGCATCGAGGGTCACCGCCTCGTGCCCGGCCAGGCGGAGTTCCTCCGCCACCCGCGATCCGATGAACCCGGCACCACCCGTGACTAGTACGCGCATGGGGTCAACCTACGCCGCGTGCGCGCGCCGCCACCGAATGTGTTTCGGTGAGTCGTGCCGACGCCGGTCGGCCCGGAGCGCGCGGCCCCGCCTCAGGCCCGCCCGCCGTCGGCGAACACCACCTGTGCGTTGAGGTCCTCACCTCGCCGCGAGCACGGTGGAGGTGACCAGGGTGTTGATGACCACGGCCGCGTTCGTCCGGAGCACCGCGGCCCCCGCCGCGCCCGCACCCCAGTCGCCCTCCTCCAACTCCCTGGTCCGCCTGATCACGGCGGAGCTCCAGGGGATCCTCCTGTCGAGGTGGGGGAGCGTCCCACTCGCCGCCACCAGAGCGGTCACCGCCGCGATGTGCGCCGTCGGCTCGGCTCGGTCGACGAGTACCGAGCGCACCTGTTCGAAGAGCTCCTCGTGCCGACCGGTGCCACCGAGCCGCAGGACGCTCCGGGGAAGGAAGCCCAGCATTTTCCGGTCCTCGCGGTCGATGTCCCCGTACCGCACGAGCCGGTCCAGCAGCGGAGCCCGCAGCCCCGGCCCGATCGCGGCGAGCACGGCGTGCGCGCTCCGCGGTTTCCGGTCGGCGTAGTCCCACGCCGACCTGAGCACGTCGTCCGTCGGCGCCACGGATCCCGCGTGGACCACGGGCCCGCGCAGGCGCTCCTCGCGCACCTCGACGTGACCGCGCAGAACCAGGTCGGTGAGGACCGCGCCACCCAGCACGTGGAAGAGCACGTTCTCGCCCGCGATCGTCCCCGACGCGGGCTGGAAGAGCATGAGCAGGACGTCCTCCGCGAGCGAACGCGTTCCCTGGTCTTCGGAGCTGTGTACTCCGGGAGTCTCCGACACGGTCCGTGCCCTTCTGTTCGTGGTGTCCATCGTCCCCCGCCGCCTGTGCTCTCGCGGTCAGGCGTGTTCGGCGCGTCCTCCCAGGTGCTGGGCGAGGAAGCGGTCGACGGCGCCGAACAGGGCGGTCTGGTTCTCCGGGTTCACCACCCCGTGCCCCTCGTCGTCGAAGACGAGGTACTCGACCTCGACACCACGGGAACGCAGCGACTCGACGAGGTTGTCGGACTCGGCCCGGACGACGCGGGGGTCGTTGGCGCCATGGGCCACGAACAGCGGGGCACGGATGGCGTCGATCCGGTTGATCGGCGAGCGGGCGAGCATGTCGGCCTCCTGCTCGGGGACCTCCGGGTCGCCGACGTACCGGTGGAAGTTGTTCACCAGTCCGGGACGGACGAACACGGGCTGGGTCCGCAGGAAGTTCGCCAGGTCCGAGATGCCGACGATGTCGACGGCCGCCGCGAAACGATCCGGTGTGAAGGCCGCCCCCACCAGAGCCGCGTAGCCACCGTAGGAACCCCCGAGGACGGCCACCCGGTCCGGATCGGCGTAACCCCGCTCCACCGCCCAGTCCACGCCGTCGATCAGGTCGTCGTGCATCCTGCCCGCGAACTCACCGATCGCGGCCTGGGTGTGCGCCTTGCCGTAGCCGGTCGAACCGCGGAAGTTGACCTGGAGCACCGCGTAGCCCCGGTTGGCCAACAGCTGGACGGTGGGGTTGAACCCCCAGGCGTCACGCATCCAGGGACCGCCGTGGACCATCAGCACCATCGGCAGGGCGGTCGGCTCCACACCGACGGGGAGGGTGAGGTAGGAGGGCAGCTCCAGCCCGTCGCGCGCGGTGATCGTGACGGGCCGCATCGGGGCCAGCGCGTCCGGGTCCAGGTGCGGGAAGGGCCGGAAGAGCAGCCGTGACTCACCTGTGGCGTGGTCGTGGAACCAGGTCGCCCCGGGGTCGCGGTCGTGGGTGAAGGAGACGACCCACCGCTGACCGCTCGAGTCGGATGACACGTGCGCGAGATCCCCGTCGGCCAGCTTCTCCAGAGCCGAAAGGACCTCCGCGAAGTGCGGGTCCACGGCGTGGACGACCTGGCGTTCACCGAGGTAGCGCACCCCGAGCAGGGCGCCCCGGCGGTCTCGGATGAGCGGCGCCGGAAGACCCGGGTCGACGAGTGCGCGGGTGTCGACGTCGAGGGTCGGGTGGCCGTCGACCTCGATCTCCTCGCCGGTGGCCAGGTCGACGTGGACCAGACGGGTGCGGTCGGTGCCCCGGTTGGACCCGACCCACAGGCCCTTCCCCTCCGGTGTCGTCTGGAGCGGGAAGGGACCCAACGGGTAGTCGGCGCCGTCCATGACCATCAAGGGCAGTTCCTCGCCGGACTCGTCCAGGCGGGCGAAGGCCAGGTCGCCCTCGGCGGTGAGTTCGGTGGAGTACCAACCGCCGTCACCGGTCTGGAACATCGCTTTGCCCGGTCCGGGGCTCTTGACCACCATCGTGAGCTCACCGGAGGCGACGTCGAGTTCGTAGGTGTCGAACTCCGCGAGGGTCCGGGCGTTGAGCAGCAGCGTCATCCGGCCCGGTTGCCCGATGGAGGGCTCGAAGCCCACGACTCTGGCCCCGGGGAAGGGGGTGAGGTCGACCGCGGCGGACCCGGGGGAGTCCAGGTCGACCCGGTACAGGTGCCAGTTCTCGTCGCCGTCGTCGTCCTGGAGGTAGAGCAGCAGACCCGGGTCCTCGGCCCACTCGTAGCTCAGCACGCTGCGGGTCTCGTCGGAGGTCACGGGGCGGGGCTCGGAACCGGGTTCGAGGTCCTGGACCCAGACGTTGAGCCGGTTCCGCCACGGCGCGAGGAAGGCGATCCGCGTGCCGTCGGGCGAGATCCTCGCGCCGGTGCGCTGAGGCGATCCGTACAGGTCGTCGATCGTGTGGAGTTCCGGCAGTGCCATGTCGTTCCCGTCCTGGTCTGGAAGGCGGTCTGGGCGGCGCCGCGAGAAGCGGTCGTCGCCCGTCCTGCTCTTCGATCCAAGCCGCTGGAGCGCGGGCCGGACAGTGGCACCGCGTCAACACCCGCGTATGACATCCGTGTGCGCGAGGGCATGACGTGGTGTCACCCCCGGGCACTCCGCCCCAGGTGGACAGGGTGAGACGCCATGCGTCCGCGTGCGACTGCAACTAAGACTGCAACCAGCCCATGAAGAAGGGGTCTCACGTCGCGACGTGAGACCCCTTCTGACCGGCGGAGGATATGGGATTTGAACCCATGAGGGGGTTGCCCCCCAACCGCATTAGCAGTGCGGCGCCCTAGGCCTCTAGGCGAATCCTCCTGGCTGCGACCAGCCTACAGAGCGCGGGGGTCCTGCGCAAAACGAGTCCTCCCGCGCGGGAGGGCCCCGGGGCGGCGGGGCCCTCCCGCCTCAGGTCAGGGGGTGCGGGGCCTCGGCACCGGCGGGGTGCCGTAGGCGCTGGCCTGGAGTTCCCACAGCTCTCGGTACAGTCCGCCCTCGGCCATCAGTTGGGCGTGTGTGCCCTGGGCGATCACACGGCCGCGTTCGAGCACCACGATCTGGTCGGCCATCCGCACCGAGGCCGGTCGGCACGACGTCCAGGGGAGGCCCCGGCGGTTGCGGTCGGACCGGATCGCGGGCCGGTGGGAGGAGGCGTTCGGCCGAGCGGGCAGTGGGAGCGGTATCGCGCGGCGGTTCCCGGGGGGTGGGGCGGGAACCGAGTACCTGCACGCATCGGCCGCGCTCAGACTCCCGGGGAGGGCGCCGGTGACTGGCGGACCGGTGTCCGCAAAAGGAGGCGCGCCACGAGGGTGCGGCGGAACCTGGCGGCCAGGTCAGGAGGTGGTGCGCTCGATGACGAGGTCGGCGTCGCCGCGCAGTTTCTCCACGGCCCGGGACAGGGTGCTCTTCACGGTGCCGATGGTGACGCCCATGCGCTCGGCGATCTGGGCCTCGGTGAGGTCCTCGTAGTAGCGCAGCACCACCGTGGTGCGCTGCCGGGCGGGCAGGCGATCGATGGCGCGCCCCACGACGTCGGCCAGGTCGCTGCGCCAGGTGGGGTCGTCCAGCCGCTGCTCGGGGATCTCGTCGGTGGGGTACACGTCGAGGCGTTTGCGGCGCCACTCGGAGATCTGGGTGTTGACCATGGCCCGGCGCACGTAGCCGTCCCGCGCTCGGGGGTTGGCGATGCGCCCCCAGGCGAGGAAGGTCTTGACCAGCGCGGCCTGGAGGAGGTCCTCGGCGTCGGCGTGGCTGTTGGTGAGGGAGCGCGCCATGCGGAGCAGCGCAGTTCCGCGCTCGGACACGTAGTCGGTGAACTCCTCGGACCCGGGTGTCCGTGTCGTTCCGTTCACGTCCGTCACCGCCTCGACCCCGTCGCGTGCCGCCAGCGTGCGCACCGCTGTCGCGGGCCGCTCTGGACTCTCACTCTCACACAGCGAGCGCAAATCCCCAGGAATCTGGACACCACGTGGCAACAAATCGCTCGATCAGCGAACAAACCCCCGTGCGGAAGGGGGGAGGGTGCGGCGCTTTCAGGAGCCGGGCGTGTCGGAGCGCGGACCTTCCAAGGGCGCGCCGAACGCCTGGCGGACACAAAGTGTGTACAAATGCTTGCGTGCGGTGACGGAGAATCGTGGGTGGGCGGAGGGGAGTTCCCCTTGTCCGCAGGCGAAGCGGTCACTTCCTCCCTGGCGCGGCGCCCCCACCGACACGAACCGACACGTGTCGGCGTGTGCACGGCCGATCCGGGAGGCGGGGGAGACAATGGGCACAGACGGACGAGTCGGTCTACAAGGGGGCGCGAAGGACATGTCAGTGATGACGGACAGTGGTCGGGACCGACGGCGGTTCACCGCCGCCGTGCTCGGCGCCGGGGCCGTACCCGAGCCCACACCGGTCCACCGCCGCGTCGTGCGCGGCGTGGTCGTCGACGCCACCTCGTACATGCTCTGCGTCGCCACACCCGAGGGGGAGGAGCGCTTCCTCTACGAACGCGTCACCTCCTTCTGGAGCGGTGGCGAGGTACTGCCCACCGAACTGCGCCCCGGCGACGACGTCGTGGTGCTGTGCTCACACGACGGCCGCCTGGTCGCCGAACGCGTATGGGCGCGGGCCGCCCGGGCCACCGGGGTCATCACCGACTGCGAGGGCGACACTCTGCGGATCGACCCCGGTCACGGCCGTCCCCGTCTGACCGTGATCCTTCCCTACCGCTCCTCCGGACGCATCGGGGTGCGCCACCCCAGGCTGGAGGCGGGCTACCTGTTCGACGCCGTCGGCGTCTGGCGGGGCGCGGAGATCGAGGCGACGCGGCCGGTCACCACCCAGCCGCCCTACCCGTTGAACTCCACCCCGCGCCGTCCTCCCACACGGGAGCACTCCACGACCCTCAGCGGGATCGCCACCTGGTACGACCCCGCCTGGGGGCGCGCCAGCCACCAGGACCCGAGGGCCGTGGCGGCGGGGGCCGCCTACCCGGCGCTCGACCCGGTCGGCCACGAGGGGACCTGCGACCGGCGCACCTCCTGCGTCCCGCTTCCCCTGCTGTCCACCGGGGCCACGCTCCACCTGCGCAACGACTGCACGCAGGACGCCGCGGTCGTCCCCGTCGTGGACTGCGCCGCCGCCGACAGCTGGCTCTGCGACCTCTGCCCGGCCTGCGGGAGCCAGAGCGCGGGCCGCCTCGCCTCGCTCACCATGACCTCCTTCGTCGCCCTCGGCGGGCGGCTGGAGGCGGGCTGCTTCAACGCGACCATGACCGTCGCCAACCTGGAGGGCTGACCGATGTTCCCGGAGGTTCTCGAAGCGGTCCGCGAGGTCCAGCTACCGCTCCTCGCGGCCCTGCTCCTGCTCGGCGCCGCGGCCAAGGCCACCCCGCGCGCGGCGGGGACGGGCGTGTCCGTCCTTCTGCCCGAACGTCTGCGCCGCCCCGTCACGCTCGCCACCTGCCTGCTGGAGGTGGCCCTGGCGGTGGCCCTGCTGACCGCGACCGGCCTCCTCGGCGAGGCGGCCCGGGTGCTCACCGCCCTGATGTTCGCGGCGTCCGTCGTCCTGCTGCTGGTGGCCCGCCGCCGCGACCCCGAGGCCGGTTGCGGCTGCTTCGGCGGCCTGAGCCAGACGCCGATCGGCTGGCGCACGCTCACCCGCGCGGGCCTGCTGGCGGTGGGCGCGGCCGCCACGGTCGGGCTGGCGCCCACCGGCTGGGAGGTGGCCTCGGGCCCCACCGCGACCCACGGCGTGGTCCTCGGCGTGCAGCTGCTCGTCCTGGCGATGCTCAGCCCCGAGCTGCGCGAGGCCCTGGACCGGTTCACCACGCGTGAGCCCTGCGCGGTGCGCGAGGTCTCCGAGCGCCGCACCCTGCGCCGCCTGCGCGGCAGCGAGGTCTGGCGGACCAACGCCAAGGTGATGCTCAAGACCGACCCGGAGGAGACCTGGCGGCACGGCTGCTGGCGGTTCCTTCGCTACGACGGCCTGCGCCACGGCCGTCGCGTGGACGTCGTGTACGGGGTGCGGATCGACGGCCCGCGCCGGACCGGCGTGCGCGCGGTCCTGGTGGACAGGGAGAGCGGCACCGTGATCGCCTCCTTCGGCGCGGTGACCACGCTCGACCTCCAGGGGCCGCCGCGCAGGCTGCCCCGGCCGCGCGAGGCGGCCAGGCGCGACGAGGCCCAGGGCCGGGGCGGAGCCAGGCCCGGGACCCTCGCCAAGGAGTTCCCGGGCGAGTCCGGGCGCGGCCTCCCCGACGAGGTCAGAGCATCTGGCCCTGCCGTGTGATGGCGGCCTCGGTGAAGTCCAGGAGCAGCTGCTCGTAGTCCTCGGCCTCACCGGGGCCCATCACGGAGGTCGTGCCCAGCAGGTCACCGTTGCGGTACATGACGGTGTACATGTGGTTCTCGCCCCCGTCGTCGTTGACCTGGATGGCGAAGGAACGCGACTCGTCGCCCACCGGGGGGACGTCGAGGTCGGTGACGCCGTACTCGGAGCTGCTGCCGTCCTCGTAGGTGGCCGTGTACTCGGCGCAGGTCTCCGGGGGCTTGACGGCGAGCGCCTCGGCGGCCGCGCCCTCGTCGAGTTGGACGAGGATGTGCGAGACGTTGCCCTTGTCCCACTCGTAGGCGGCCACCGAGGTGGGGGCGTCGCGCACCGCCTCCAGGTCGCCCCACCGGTTGGCGGCGTCCATGCACTCGGGCTTGTCCAGTTCGGTGGAGGCCCGGACCTCCTCCGAATACTGCACTGTGACAAGCTCGGAGTAGGTTCCGGCCTCGCTGCTCTCGGGTAGCAGGGTGACGTCCCCGACGTTGATCGGCTGCGCGTCGTGCAGCTGGGCGGCGGCCTCGGCGTTGGGGTCCTCGCTCTGCCCCTCGTCCGTCCCGCCGCACGCGCTCAGGACGATCACCGAGGTCAGCGCGACTGCGGCGGGCAGGGACACGCCCGCTGCGGAACGGGCAGAACGATGACGCAAACGCATGGTGGTATCTCCTCGTTTGTGCGATATTTCCGCTTGGAGCGGTGACCGACCCGGACCTCTCATCGCTGAGAGTGTCGCGGGGTTAGCACAAAGTATTGAGGAAGGACAATGGTGTCGGAGTCGAAATCGCCATATCTGCGGGCGGTACTGGAGTCCATCCCCGCCTACAAGCCCGGCCGCAAGGTCGTCGGGCCGGACGGGCGCTCCATCAAGCTGTCGTCCAACGAGAGCCCCTTCGGGCCGCTCCCGTCCGTGCGTGAGGCCATCGCCAGGGCCGCCGCCGACCTCAACCGCTACCCGGACCCGGGCGCCGCCGCGCTCGTCACCAGGCTCGCCGGGCACCTGGACGTCCCGGAGGAGCACGTCGCGCTCGGCGCGGGCTCCGTCGGCATGCTCCAGCAGCTCCTGGAGGCGGTCGGGGAACCGGGCGCCGAAGTCGTCTACGCCTGGCGCTCCTTCGAGGCCTACCCCCTGTTGGCCGAGCTGTCCGGCGTCACCTCGGTCCGGGTGCCCCTCAGGGACGAGACCCACGACCTCGAGGCGCTCCTCGGCGCGATCACCGACAACACCCGCATGGTGCTGGTGTGCAACCCCAACAACCCGACCGGCACCGCCGTCCGGGAGCGGGAACTGGTCGACTTCCTCGACCGCGTCCCCGACCACGTGCTGGTCGTCCTCGACGAGGCCTACCGCGAGTACGTGCGCGACCCCGAGGTCCCCGACGGCGTGGCCCTGTACCGGGACCGCCCCAACGTCGCGGTCCTGCGCACCTTCTCGAAGGCCTACGGCCTGGCCGCCGTCCGCCTCGGGTTCCTCGTCGGCCACCCCTCGGTGACCGACGCCGTGCGCAAGACCCTCGTCCCGTTCGCGGTCAACCACCTCGCCCAGGCGGCCGGGATCGCCTCACTGGACGCCGAGGCCGAGCTCCTCGAGCGCGTGGAGACCACCGTGAAGGAGCGTGAGCGCGTCCGTGACGCCCTCGTGGCCTCGGGGTGGACCGTGCCCCCCACCGAGGCCAACTTCGTGTGGCTGCGGCTGGCTGAGGACACCCTCGACTTCGCGGCCGCCTGCGCGGAGGCGGGCGTCTCCGTGCGCCCGTTCGACGGTGAGGGCGCCCGGGTCAGCCTCGGCACCCCCGAGGAGAACGACGCGTTCCTCTCCGTCGCGACCGCCTACGCCAAGCGGCGCTGACACACGGCGCTGACACACGCCCGTCGGCCGTGGCCACAGGCGTGTGACCCCGCAGACGCCGACGGGGGCGGCCCCCACGTATGGGAGCCGCCCCCGTTCGGGTGTGCGTTCGGACTACTTGCCCGCCGCGTCCTTGTCCAGCTTCTCCACGATGAGGCGGTAGAGCTGGCGCGGGCGGCCGGGCTGAAGCGTGCGGTTGGGCGGCAGGGGCCAGGCCAGGCCCTCCTCCACCAGGGTGCGCAGCAGGCGCCGCGCGGTCCGGGAGGTGACCCCGAGCATGCGCCCGGCGTTCTCCGCGTCGACCACCAGCGGCCCGTCCTCCTCGGCGATCTTCTCCGAGAGCCGGACCAGGGTCTCGCGGCCCTTGGTGCGCAGCGGCTCGGAGGACTGCCGGGCGGGAGCACGCTGAGCCGGGACCAGCGAACGGCCCTCGCGGTCCACCGCGAAGCTCTGCCGGGAGGCCTGCGCCCGGTTCAGCGCCGCGCGGGCGTGCGACTCCGCGTCCTGGGTGGTCCGGCCCATGCCGATGCCCACCTCGATCGCGATGCCCAGCTCCGCCTTGATGCGCTCCACGAACGGGGGCTGCCGGAACCCCTCGGTGGCGGTCACCAGCGAACCGCGCGTGGCGGTCACCATGAACGAGTGGTCGTCCAGGCGGTGCGCCGTCGCGTTGATCCGGTGGGCCTCCTGCAGCAGCAGCCGGTGCAGTGACAGCCGCAGCTCCTCACGCCAGTAGCGCGGGGTGGAACGCCGGGAGGAGTCGCGCAGCGTGGGCACGTCCACGACGACCACACCGAGCTGGGCCTCCTCCAGGCGGTGGTGCGCGCCCAGCAGACCGGCGGTCTGGAGCGCGCTGCGCACACCGGCGTTGGTGGGCCGCAGCCGGATCACCGGAACCCCTATGGCCTCCAGGCGCTCGGCGACGCCGCGCACGCAGGTGATCGCCATCTTGGTGGCCTTGCGCCGCCACAGCCCCTCGTGGAAGGACGTCAGCTGGGCGGTGTTGGTCAGCTCCTCGTGCACGTGGATGCCGTCCACGGGCAGGTCGACCTCGGAGTAGGCCTCCACCACGTCGGCGCGGCTGAGCACGTCGAGACTGGCTCTGGTCGGGTCGTAACGATCGTCCAGTGTCGCTCGGAGCAGGGCCTCATGCAGGCTCGCCCCGCCGAGCGGCACGAACGTCGCGGGCATGGTCAACACGCCCGCCTTCCGTGCGAACTCGTAGGGGACGGGACTGGCGAACAGGTAGGCGTCGATGGCCGACCCCAGCCTGACGACCTTGTCCGTCGCCTCTTGCTCGTCTCGGTAGGCGGCGGCGATGAGTCTGGCGTTCAGGGGTCCAGTGGACCCCGGACCCATGAGCATGACCCGTTCGACCACCTCATGAGGTCCTATGACGCCGATCGTCAAATCGCCAGTACGCTGCGCACTCACCTCGGGTTGCTCCCCGCTACCATTCCACGCTCTTCACTATGTGCGCCCACTGGTTTCCCGACCCGATCTCTGTCACGGCATGATTGCCGAGATCGTACCCATTGTGCGGGGCCAAAGAAGATCGTTTTCCATATCAACGCCGAAAGCCCGGGTGGGAGGAAGCCCCCCACCCCGGCTTGAACTGCGCCTACGGCTCCTACGAGACGGTGACGCGCTCCACGTCGCCGCCCAGCGCGGCGAGCCGCGTCGCGAACTGAGCGTGACCGCGGTCAACCAGATAACCAGGCGCCACGATTGTCTCACCTTCGGCGACCAGTCCGGCGAGAACCAGGGCCGCGCCGGTGCGCAGATCGTGGGCGATCACCTCGGCGCCGCGCAGGTTCGTGGAACCGTGCACGATGGCGCGGGTGCCCTCGACCTCGATCTTGGCGCCCATCTTGTTGAGCTCGTCGGCCAGGGCGAAGCGGCCGTCGTAGATGGCCTCGTGGATGTAGCTCTCGCCCTCGGCCAGGGTGGCCAGCGCCATCAGCGGCGACTGGAGGTCCGTGGCGAAGCCCGGGAACGGCGAGGTCACCGCGTTGATCGGGCGCAGCGGCACGGACGGGTCCCGCTGGACGTGCAGGACGGCGCCCTCCTGGGAGAAGCCGACCCCCATCTGCTCCAGTTTCCAACGGGCCACACCCAGGTGGTCCAGGTGGGCACCCACCAGGCTGACCTCGCCACCGGTGGCGGCGACGGTCATCGCGAACACACCGGCGTCGATGCGGTCGGCCATGATGCTGTGCTCGACGGCGGTGAGCTCCTTGACGCCCTCGACGGTGATCAGGCCGGTGCCGCCACCGCTGATCTTCGCGCCCATGGCGGTCAGGAAGTTGATGACGTCGATGACCTCGGGCTCAAGGGCCGCGTGCTCGATCACGGTGGTGCCAGGAGCCAGCACGGCCGCCATGAGGAGGTTCTCGGTACCGGTGTGGGACGGGGTGTCCAGGTACAGACGGCCGCCCCGGAGCTTGCTCGCCTCCACGTTGATGTGGTTGCGCTCCAGGTCCTCGGTGACCTCCGCGCCCAGGCGGGCGAAGCCGCGGTAGTGGAAGTCGAGGTTGCGGCTGCCGAGGTTGCAACCGCCGACGCCCTCGATGCGGGCGCGGCCGGTGCGGTGCATCAGGGCCGGCACGAAGAGCACGGAGCCGCGGAAGCGGGCCGCGATATCGGCGGGCAGGACGGCACGCTCGGGGTCGTTGAGGCCGCACGCGTCAATGACGACGGTGCGCTCGGACTCGTGGAACTCCACCTTGGCACCCACGTGCTCGGCGAGCTCGATCGCGCGGTAGACGTCCTCGATGACGGGGACGTTCCGCAGCACGGTACGTCCCTTGGACGCCAGCAGGGCGGCCCCGATCATCGGCAGGACGGCGTTCTTCGCGCCTTGGATGAACGCCGTTCCGCTGAGGGGGCGTCCGCCGCGGACGCGGTAACGAACCTCCTGGCCCATGCTCATGTGCTCCTTCGTGAGGCAGATGTGAAAAAGGGTCACCCTCGTCGGGTCTCGCCTGTATGCGTTTGAGACGCGGGTTCGCCCTGAAACGTTGCGACCGTCTGTGTGTGACCTGCACGGCCGGTGAGCCGGTCGGTTCGCGATGACTCTATAGCAATCGGATCACGTCAAACGGCCCAGAACGTGGTATACCCGCTGATCGCGGTTGAAGTCCCGCCAAACGGCCAAAGAGGCATTACGCCGGAGGAGAGACCATGGGTCGTACGCATGGCTGTCCGTTACTTCGGTGTTGCATACGACCTCACCACCATACGCGCTCCCACAGCCGAAACGTCGTCCCCGTGCGCGGAATCACGCGGCGGGCGTCGGTCAGAGAGCGGGTTTGGTGCCGGTCAAACGCTCATGGATCTCTGCGTAACGGGACAGAGTGCGCTCCACCACGTTCTCAGGAAGCTCCGGGGGCGGCGTGTCCGACGCGCGGTCCCAGCCCGAGGCGGGCGAGGTCAGCCAGTCGCGCAGGATCTGCTTGTCGAAGGACGGCTGGGCGTGCCCCGGGTTCCATTCGTCGGCGGGCCAGTACCGGGACGAGTCCGGGGTGAACACCTCGTCCGCGAGGACGAGGTCACCGGACGCGGAACGGCCGAATTCGAACTTGGTGTCGGCGAGGATCACGCCGCGCTCCCGTGCGACGTCCCGGCCGCGCCCGTACACGCGCAGGGTGAGGTCGCGCAGCTCCGTGGCGAGCTTCTCCCCGTGCCGCTCCGCCACGACCTCGAACGACACGTTCTCGTCGTGGTCGCCCACCTCCGCCTTGGTGGCCGGGGTGAACACCGGTTCGGGCAGCTCGGAGCCGTCGACCAGGCCCTCGGGGAGGGGGACGCCGCACACGGTGCGGTCCACCCGGTACTCGGCCAGTCCGGACCCGGCCAGGTAGCCGCGCGCCACGCACTCCACCGGCACCATGTCCAACCGCTCACAGACCAGCGTGCGCCCGGCCCAGTCGGCGGGTGCGCCCTCGGGCGGGGTGTCGGAGACGACGTGGTTGGCCACGAGGTCGCCGAGGCGCTCGAACCACCACAGGGACAGCTGGGTGAGCAAACGGCCCTTGCCGGGGATCTCCGTGGGCAGCACCCAGTCGAAGGCCGACACCCGGTCGCTGGCCACCATCACCAGCGCGCCGGAGTCCGTCGAGTACAGGTCGCGCACCTTGCCGGTGTGCAGGTGGGTGAGCCCCGGAACCTCGACGGGCTCGGGAACGGTGACGAAGCCACTCATGATGCTTCTCTCTGGGTCTTGGGCGTGTTCTATGGATCATTCCGCGCTCGTGACCACCAGACGGCCTCTCGCCGCGCCGACGAAGCCCGGACAGCCAACCCCGGTCGGGCCCCGGTGTGCGACTGCTGAGCTCGCACGCGGTGCACAGTAGGGGCGGTCTCGCTCCACGGCGCGCGAGAGATCGCCGGGCCCCGCTGCGCGAGACCGCGGAGCCTGCCCAGCGGTGCACAGCAGGGGAGAGGGCCGCTCGCGCCGGTGGTGGCCGCGCCGCCACCGGCGAAAGCACCCGGAAAACACGCCCCTGTCGTCTGTGTGCCTCAGGGTCCACCGGGCGGTGCCGGGCCCCGGGAGCCGTCGGTGCCCGCTCGGGGCGGACACCTCCAGTATCGCGTTCCCGCCGCTCCACCCGGTCGGGCGGCCCCCGGTCAGCACCCGGGGCGGGACGAGCGCGGGGCCCGCAGCCGCATGGCCGCGGACCCCGTGGGAACTCCGTGGTGTGTCGCCCAGAAGGGGCCGACGCGGAGTCAGACCTCGGCGGCGGCGCGCTCGGCGATGTCGGAACGGTAGAACGAACCGCGCAGCTCGATCCTGCTCGCCGCCTCGTAGGCGCGCTCACGGGCCTGGCGCAGGTCCGCGCCGGTGCCGACCACGTTCAGCACGCGGCCGCCGTTGGCCTTGACGTCGCGCACCCCGTCCCAGGCGGTGCCCGCGTGCAGCACGTAGGCCCCCTCCAGGGCGTTCGCGGCCTCCAGGCCGCCGATCAGGTCACCCTTGACCGGGTCGCCCGGGTAGTTCTCGGCAGCGACCACGACGGTCACCGCCGCGCCCGACTTCCACTGGAGCGAACCGATCGCGCCCAGGCCGCCGGTGTCGGTGGCCTGGAGGACCGCCCCGATCGGGGTGGCCAGCCGGTCCAGCACGACCTGCGTCTCCGGGTCCCCGAAGCGCGCGTTGAACTCCACCACGCGCGGACCCTTCGAGGTCAGCGCCAGACCCACGTAGAGCAGGCCCTGGTAGCGGTGGCCACGGCGGTTCATCTCGGAGACGGTCGGCCGCACGACCGACTCCATGACCTCGTCCACCAGCCCGGCCGGGGCCCACGGCACCGGGGCGTACGCGCCCATGCCGCCCGTGTTCGGCCCCTGGTCGCCGTCGTAGGCGCGCTTGAAGTCCTGGGCGGGCAGCAGCGGCAGCGCGTGGGCGCCGTCGGTGAGCACGAACAGGGAGACCTCGGGGCCGTCGAGGTACTCCTCGATGACCACGCGGCCGCACTCGCGGGCGTGCCGCTCGGCGAGGGCGCGGTCCTCGGTCACCACCACGCCCTTGCCCGCGGCCAGCCCGTCGTTCTTCACCACGTACGGGGCGCCGAACTCGTCGAGGGCCTCGGAGACCTGGCTGGCGCTCCGGCACACCCGCGCCTTCGCGGTGGGTACTCCGGCGGCCTCCATGACCTCCTTGGCGAAGGCCTTGGACCCCTCCAGCCGCGCGGCCTCCTTGTCGGGGCCGAACACCGGGATGCCCCGGTCGCGCAGGGCGTCGGCCACCCCGGCCACCAGCGGCGCCTCCGGGCCGATCACGACCAGTTCCGCGCGGATGCGCGCGGCCAGTTCGGTCACGGCCAGCCCGTCCGTCACGTTGATGACGTGGTTCTCGGAGAGGTCGGAGATGCCCGGGTTGCCGGGGGCGCTGTGGATGCTGGTGACGCCCGGATCAAGGGACAGAGCTCGGACGAGTGCGTGCTCGCGGCCTCCGCCGCCGAGAACGAGCGCTTTCACTACAGGGGGCCTCTTCTTCTACTGGAGGAAGGTGGAGTGTCGCCGGGTCAGACCAGGGAACGCAGCTGCAGGGTCTCCTCGCGGCCCGGACCGACGCCGATGGCGGAGATCGGGGCACCGGCCATCTCCTCAAGGGTACGCACGTAAGCCTGCGCGTTCTTGGGGAGTTCCTCGAATTTCCGGGCGCCCGTGATGTCCTCGGACCAACCCTCGAAGTACTCGTAGACCGGCGTCGCGTGGTGGAAGTCGGTCTGCGTCATCGGGATCTCGTCGTGGCGCACGCCGTCGACGTCGTAGGCGACGCACACGGGGATGCGCTCCAGACCGGTGAGCACGTCGAGCTTGGTCAGGAAGAAGTCGGTGATGCCGTTGATCCGGGTGGCGTAACGGGCGATCGGGGCGTCGAACCAGCCGCAGCGGCGGTCGCGGCCGGTGGTCACGCCGTACTCGCCGCCCTGGGTGCGCAGCCAGGCGCCCTGCTCGTCCAGCAGCTCGGTCGGGAAGGGGCCGGAGCCGACACGCGTGGTGTAGGCCTTGAGGATGCCGACGACCTTGGTGATGCGGTTGGGGCCGATGCCCGCGCCCGCGGCCGCGCCGCCGGAGGTGGGGGAGGACGACGTCACGAACGGGTAGGTGCCGTGGTCGATGTCCAGGAGGGTTCCCTGCGAGCCCTCCAGGTAGACCGTCTTGCCCTCGTCCAGCGCCTTGTTGAGGATCAGCGAGGTGTCCGCGACGTGCGGGCGCAGCTTCTCGGCGTAGCCCAGGTACTCCTCGATGATCGGCTCGGCCTCCAGGGCCCGCCGGTTGTACACCTTGGTGAGGATCTGGTTCTTGTCGTGGAGGGCGAGCTCGATCTTCTTGCGCAGGATCTTGGGGTCGAACATGTCCTGCACGCGCACGCCCTGGCGGGTGACCTTGTCCGCGTAGGTCGGGCCGATGCCGCGACCGGTGGTGCCGATCTTGCCCTTGCCGAGGAAGCGCTCGCTGACCTTGTCGAGGGCCCGGTGGTAGGGCATGATCAGGTGCGCGTTGGCCGAGATGACCAGGCGGGAGGTGTCCACGCCCCGCTCCTGGAGGCCGCGCAGCTCCTCGAACAGCACGCCCGGGTCGATGACGACGCCGTTGGCGATGACCGGAACGACGTTCGGGGACAGGATGCCGGACGGCAGCAGGTGGAGGGCGTACTTCTGGTCGCCGATGACCACCGTGTGCCCGGCGTTGTTGCCGCCCTGGTAACGGACCACGTAGTCCACGCGGTCACCGACCAGGTCGGTCGCCTTGCCCTTGCCCTCGTCGCCCCACTGGGCACCCACGAGCGTGATCGCCGGCATTGGTCTCTACCTCTTCGCTCGACACCTGACCGGGGCTTTTCCGACCCCGAACATGGAAGAACCCCTGGCGCAAGGCAGCGACAGGGGCCGTTGCGTATTGAGCGTACACGACCTGCGCATCCGGGTTAAGTGGGGCTTTGCGGCACTCGGGTCGCCGCGTCCCGGCGCCGTCCGTCGACGGCGAGGTGGACCGCGGGCGCCGGGCCCCGTTCCCGTCGGGGGCGTGCGGGTTCCCACACCGTCCGGGCACGGCGCGGACTCCTGGCGCCCCGGCTTCCGAGTACGCCGACGGGCCCGGCCGGAGCGAAGGGGGCTCCGGCCGGGCCCGTCACGAGGTGCGCTGGGCTCAGCCGTTCAGGACCTGGTCCGCCTCCGCGCTCGACTCGCGCAGGAAGGTCGCGCAGCGCTCCGCCTCCTCGGTGTCGCCGATCTGCGCCGAGGCCTGGCTCAGGGCGTGCAGGGCGCGCAGGAAGCCCTGGTTGGGCTCGTGCTCCCACGGGACCGGGCCGTGGCCCTTCCAGCCCGAGCGGCGCAGCTGGTCCAGCCCGCGGTGGTACCCGGTCCGGGCGTACGCGTAGGCGGTCACCGGCTGGCCGTTGGCCAGGGCCAGCTCGGCCAGCCGGGCCCACGCGGCGGAGTAGCTCGGGAACCGACCGGCCACCGGGGTGGGGTCGTCGGAGTGGGCGAGGGCCTCGCGTGCCTCGGGGTCGTCGGCCAGGCGGGTCTCGGGCGGCTCGTTCAGCAGGTTCTGGTGCAGGTTCATGCCCCCATCCTGCCACCGGGCCACACCGGTTCCGGGGAGACCGGGTGTATCCGCGGTCACGGTGGTCTCCGGGACGTTCGGGCGCTCCGGGGCGGGCTCAGCCCGCTCGCGCCCCGCGCCTTCGGGGCCCCGGGTGGAGCCGTGCTTGACCGCGTGCGCGCCAACGCGCGTGACCACCGGTCCGCCGCCGACGCGGGTGCCGTCGCCCCGGCCAGCGGGTCCGGGACGCCCAGCCGTCCGGTCCCGCGTACGCGCACGGGCTCAGCCGGTTCAGCGCGGGCGCCGTGGCGCACAACGAACCCGGACGCTGCGCGGCACGTGCCGAGACGTCACCGGTGCCCGGTGAAGAGCCAGGAAAGGACGACGGTGCCCGCCGGCCGAGGCCGACGGGCACCGCAAGGGGGCCGGGGAGCCCTACTTCATCTTGTTCCCGGCGGACTTCAGGTGCTGGGCACCCTCGACCACACGGGCGGCCATGCCGGCCTCGGCGACCTTGCCGTAGGCGCGCGGGTCGTAGGCCTTCTTGTCGCCGATCTCGCCGTCGACCTTCAGCACGCCGTCGTAGTTCTTCAGGATGTGGTCGACGACCGGACGCGTGTAGGCGTACTGGGTGTCGGTGTCGATGTTCATCTTCACGACGCCGTAGTCGATCGCCTCGTGGATCTCCTCCATGGTGGAGCCGGAGCCACCGTGGAACACGAAGTCGAACGCCCGGGCCTTGCCGTGCTTGGCGGCGACGGCCTCCTGGGCGGCCTTCAGGACCTCGGGACGCAGCTTCACGAAGCCCGGCTTGTACGAGCCGTGCACGTTGCCGAAGGTCAGGGCGGTCAGGTAGTAGCCCTTCTCGCCCAGGCCCAGCACCTCGGCGGTGCGCAGGGCGTCCTCCGGGGTGGTGTACAGCTTCTCGTTGATCTCGCCGACGATGCCGTCCTCCTCGCCGCCGACGACACCGACCTCGATCTCCAGGATGGTGCGGGCAGCCTTCGAGGCGGCGAGCAGCTCGTCCGCGATCTGGAGGTTCTCCTCCAGTTCGACCGCGGAGCCGTCCCACATGTGGGACTGGAACAGCGGCTCCTGGCCCTTGGCCACGCGCTCCTTGGAGATCTCCAGCAGCGGACGGACGAAGCCGTCGAGCTTGTTCTTCGGGCAGTGGTCGGTGTGCAGGGCGATGTTCACCGGGTACTTGGCGGCGACCACGCGAGCGAACTCGGCGAAGGCGACCGAGCCGGTGACCATGTCCTTGACCGAAGCACCGGAGAGGAACTCCGCGCCACCGGTGGAAATCTGGACGATGCCGTCGCTTTCGGCCTCGGCGAAGCCGCGCAGGGCGGCGTGCAGCGTCTGGCTGGAGGTCACGTTGATCGCCGGGTAGGCGAAGCCCTCGGACTTCGCGCGGCTCAACATCTCGGTGTAGACCTCGGGACTGGCGATGGGCATGGCTTGACTCTCCCTGGTTCGGCCTGGAGCGAGCGGCCGCCGACGCGAAACCCTCGCGTACCGACGGCACCCCACGTGCGTTTCCCCGGCGGAGGATTCCGGGCCGTCGGGGGTCGGCCCGTGGGCCTCGCGCCCGGAAGCGTCCGCCAGGTGTCGTCCAAGTATCCCGAATACCCGGAGCCGTTGGAAAGGTCTAGACCAAAATGCTCGGGATCGGCGACGTACCCGCAGCTTACGGTGACGAGAAGGGAGGGCCCGGTGAGGGGGCCCGGAAGAGACGGTGGATTCCCGGCCGATTTCTCACGCCCGGCTCCGAAACCGCGGTTGCTCCGGGTGGCCGCTGTCGCTTTTTGTCGTGATACGCGCTACATTCGTCGCCGTGGGAAGGCATAGGAATGATCCGCGCGGCGTTGGCCAGGTGATGGCCATCGTCGGGGCCGTCGTGCTCTTGGTCGCCATGGTGGCCCTCGGCGGGTACTTCCTGTACCAGTCCCTCCCGAGCAACGCCTCCAGCGTCAGCGTCAACGCGTCCGAGGCGGCGGCCGAGAGTGTGGACCCCGATGACATGGGTGTCCTCCACATCCGCGTGGTGGGCCAGTCCAGCGACGTGTTCGTCCGCGTCCCCGGCGGGGACGTGCTCCTGGACCAGGAACTCGCCCAGGGCAGCTCCGTGACCTACCCGGACAACGACCAGGGCCTCGAGGTCTCCATCGGAGACCCGACCGCCGTCGAGGTGCACGTCAACGGCGTCCAGCGCGACGTCTCCGACCGCGCCCCGGGACACAGCTTCACCCTCAAGCCGTAGACCCGGCCCGTGGTGGGACGCGAACGCCCCACCGCACGGACCCGGCGGTCACACGTCCAGGTCGGAGACCTCGAAGACGGGCCGGTACTCCAGGCCCTCCTCCTCCAGCCGCCCGCGCGCGCCACGGTCGACGATCAGCGCGACCGCCACGACCTCGGCACCCGCCTCACGCAGCGCCTCGACCGCGGTCATCACCGAACCACCGGTGGTGGAGGTGTCCTCCAGCGCCAGGACCCGGCGGCCCCTCACGTCCGGACCCTCGATCCGCCGCTGGAGCCCGTGCGCCTTGCCCGCCTTGCGCACCACGAAGGCGTCCAGCTTGCGGCCGCGCGCGTGCGCGGCGTGCAGCATCGCGGAGGCCACCGGGTCGGCACCCAGGGTCAGACCGCCCACCGCGTCGAACTCCAGGTCCTCGACGGTGTCCAGCAGGACCGAACCGACCAGCGGCGCCGCCTCCCCGTCCAGGGTGATCCGGCGCAGGTCGACGTAGTAGTCGGCCTCCTTGCCGGAGGACAGGGTCACCTTCCCGCGCACGACCGCCTTATCGTTGATCTGACGCAGGAGTTCATCACGTTCGCTCATGACCAGTGAGCCTAGGACACCGGGTGGGGCCGCGCGGACCAGGCCCGCTCCGCCCGAGTTGGGACGACCATGCAGGAGCACACCGGAGCGGTCCGGGTGGAGACCACCGTGGACAGTCGCGAGGGCGCGGAGGAGGTGGCCCGGTCCGTCGTCGGGCACCGGCTGGCGGCCTGCGCGCAGGTGGGCGGGCCGATCTCCAGCTTCTACCGCTGGGAGGGTGAGGTCCAGACCGACCAGGAGTGGACGGTGGTGATCAAGACCCAGGCGGACCGCCTGGACGACCTCGTCGCTCACCTGGTCCAGACGCACCCCTACGACGTCCCCGAGGTCATCGCCACTCCCGTGACCGGCGGAAACCCTTCCTATCTGGCCTGGGTCAGGGACGAGACCAGGGCGGACGACCCCGAGTGATCACCGTCCTCCTTCCCCCCACCCTCGGCGCCCCCTTCTCCCTTCCCGACGCCGCCGACCTCGTCCCCTCCCCGGTGTTCCCCGAGATCCAGGACGACGACACCGCGCCCCACGCCGCTCGCTACGTGGCCCGGGCGAGCCTGGAGATCGGCCGACTGGTCGGCGACCGCACCCCCGTCGTACTGGTCGCGGAGGGGGACGGCGGCCCCCTCCTCGGTGCCGTCGGGGCGGCCCAGCGCTCCGCGCACCGCCCGGTCCTCGGCTACGTGCTGGTCGACGCCCCCCTGCCGCAGCCGGGCAGCCCGACCCGCGCCGACCTCGCACGGAACCAGCTGCTCACCGAGGTTCCGGCTCGGGAGGGCGAACCCGCCGCCTACCGCACCGAGCGCCTGCCCACCGTCCCGGACTGGCCGGACGCGCCGTGCGGCTACCTGCTCACCGACCCCGCCTACGCGCATCCGGCGCACCTGGCCGGGATGCGCGGCTGGACGGTCCGCGAGGCCAACGGGGGCCGGTCCGCAGCCGGTGAGCTGGCCGCGCTCGTCAGGGACCTGGTTCGTTGATATCCGGGTGACAACCCGGGGCGGCTTCCGCAGAATCGGGACATGATCGCAGACCACTTCCCCCCGGCGGGGCTCCGGCTGTACACACCGCGCCTCCAACTGCGGATGCCCTCCGACCAGGACCTCTCCCAGCTGGCGGAGGCCGCCGTCGCGGGTGTCCACGAACCCGAGCGGATGCCCTTCCTCACCCCGTGGACGGACCGGACGCCCGCCCGCCTGGCGCTCGGGGTCATCCAGCACAACTGGGCCACCATGGCGGCGTGGACCCCGGAGCGGTGGACGTTCAACGCGGTCGTGGTGCACGAGGACACCGTGATCGGGGTCCAGGACCTGACGGCGAAGGACTTCGGCGTGGCTCGCCAGGTGAGCACGGGTTCGTGGCTCACCCAGCGGTACCAGGGCAGGGGTCTCGGCACGGAGATGCGCGCCGCCGTGCTCCACCTGGCCTTCGCGGAGCTGGGCGCGGAGGCTGCGGTCTCGGAGGTCTTCGAGTCCTCGACCGCCTCACGGGGGGTGGCACGCAGGCTCGGTTACCGACCTGACGGGACCAACCTGCTCGCCGTCCGGGGCGAGCAGGTCCGGGAGACCAGGTTCCGCCTCACCCGGGAGGACTGGGAGAGGCACCGCACGGTCCCGGTCGAGGTCGGGGGACTGGAACCGTGCCTGCCGTACTTCGGCCTGGGCGGACTGCCCGACTGAGTCACCGGCCGCGCGCCACCCACACCACGCCGGCGAGACTGCCGAGCAGCATGCCCGCACCGGTGACGACGCCGCTGACCAGCGGCACCCACTCCGGGTGCCCGGTCAGGGCCATGACCAGGCCGACCACCCCCAGGGCGGTGGTGTACCCGGCCACGACGAGGATCTCCCGCTGTCTCCAGTGCCAGGCCAACGGGAGGAAGTGCAGGCCGACGATCAGGGCCACCCAGGCCACACCGGCCTGGTCCGGAACCCCGTCGAGTCGGCTGATGGTCATCGCGCCGCCGATGATCAGCGCGACCTCGACCATGGTGACCACACCGAAGAAGGCCCCGAAACGCGGGCGGGAGGAGGGTTCGCCCTCACCCGGGGAGGCCTTCCGCATGGCGAGCACGGCCAGGACGACGATCGCGACGGCCACTCCCACAGCCAGGGCGCGCACAGTGAGGGCGATCGGCGCGGGAAGCGGCGGACCGCTGTTGACCAGTACAAAGACCAGGCCGAAGAAGGCACCGACGAAAAACCCGGAAAACCGTGGGAGCATTCACGGAAAATACCAGGGGTCTGTGCGTTCCATGGATATTCCCAGTCGCCTATGACACCTGGTGACCACGGCGTCGCTTCGCGTTTTCCCTCCGCCACGTTTCGTGAGCACTCTGACCGCCAGAGTCACAAAGAAATGAGCTCCCCTTTCTCGGGAGTGATCGTTTTTCGTCGACTCAGTTCCGCATGCGTCCGAGATGGGACATGAGGGCTCGGAACCGCTGCCAGAGCCGTGGGGGAGTGTCCTCGCCCAGCGGGTACCAGAGCGTCGGTGACCAACGGGGTCCGATCACCTCCGGTGTGACCGGGCCGCTCCGGGCGTGTGCGAGACCGATCTCCGAGACGGGGCCGGGCCCGAGGGCCAGGCCGACGGGGGTGGCGGCGCCGCCGAGCACGGGCCGGTAGTGGGTGTCACCCGCACCTGGCACACGGTGGTCCCCGTCCGGGCCCTCCGTCACCCAACGGGACTCAGGGGGGAAAGGACACCGCGTAGTGCGTGCGTGATCCGGGACGTGGCGGGCGTGAGGACCTGGAGTGCCCGCGAGTCACGTCCGCTGGCCGCGAGTGCGTCCGTGACCGCCGCCGACAACGTGACCACAGGGGCGTCGACGGCGATGCCCCGGGCCTTCGGTGTCTCGACCAACGCGGACGGATGTTCGGCTCCACCGCTCGGGAGGTCCAGCGCCCAGTTGCGGTCGAGGACCTGAGGGCCAGACGCTTCCAGCGTGGTGCTCGACCAGGGTCTCCGCGAGCCGGTGTGCCGCCTCGGCCGCACGGGGGTTGTCCGCCGGTGCCCGAACATCCACCCACCAGGTGTTGTGGGTGGTCCTCTCGACTGCTTCGGGGCCGAGAATCCTGGTCACGTCGACGGTTGCCTCCACCAGTAGGGGGTCTCAACCGTCTTGTATTCGTAGATGAGGCGGCCCCGGATTCCGGTGCGTCTCCGAGATCTGCTGCTGGTTGATCCGGTCCAGGTTGACTATCTGCGGACCGCGCATGAGTGGCTCCCAGGGGTTCACCATCTGCCGCGAGGAGTTGTTGGTTCGAATTCCCTGGGTCAGGGTTGGTCCCGCAGGGCGGTCTGGACGAGGTGGACGGCGCCGCCGCGGGGCATCCACCGACCCCGGCCGGGCGGCAGGGGCGAGGCGTACACGCGCGGGAGGATCTGGCCCTCTCCACGGTCCCCGGACATCAGCAGGGTGCTGCTGCCCACCTCGCGCATGGACTGGAGCAGGGGGTCGTACATGCCCCTGCTGGCACCGGCGGCGCGTCGGGCGATCACGAAGTGCAGACCGATGTCGCTCCCGTTCGACACGTAGGGCACGAACGGGGCCAGCGGCTTCTGGCCGGCGGTGGTCAGGACGTCGTAGTCGTCGGCGATGACGACGACGCGCGGACCCGAGAACGCACCGGGTTCGAGGGACTCGGCGTCGCCGTCCTGTGGGATGCGGTTCTCCAGCTCCTGGGCCACACCCTTGGACAGTCCGCCGCACACGCGCGGGTTGGTGGCGTAGCCGCCCACGTAGTCCTTCGGTACGAGGTCGCGCAGGCTGCGCCTCGGGTCCATGATCGCGAACACGAGCTCCTTGGACGAGTAGCGCTCCACCAACCCCTCCGCGATCACCCGCAGCAGGTTGGACTTGCCGCACTCGCTGTCGCCGATGACCAGGAGGTTGTGGTCCTTCCCGAACAGGTCCAGCTCGACCGGGCGCAGGGCCCGCTCGTCCAGGCCGATCGGCACGGTCTTGGCTGCCTCCTCCCTGCTCGGCAGGGCACGCACCGAGAGAAGGTGCGGCAGCACCCGGACCTGGGGGGCCCGGGCTCCCTTCCAGGCCCTGTCGACGGCGCGCACGGCGTGCTCGACGACCTCACTGATGTCCTCGGTGGAGGGTGTCCCGTCGAACCGGGGCAGGGAGGTCTGCGCGAACAGCTTCGCGCTGGTCAGGGCTCGGCCGAAGGAATCCTCGCCGATGGTCTCGGCGAGCTTGCGGGCGATGGAGGAGTCCGAGGGGGTGTTGAGGCGCAGCTCCACGCGTTGGCCGAAGTTCGACTGTGCCGCCATCCGTACGTCGTTCCAGCGGAGCATCGCCCCCACGACGTGGATGCCGTACCCGCCGCCGCGTTGCAGCAGGTCGCTGACGATCGGCTCGATCTCCTCGAAGTCCTTGCGAAGGGACCCGTAGCCGTCCACGCAGAGCACGATGTCGGCGCTGGCCAGCTCTGGGACCTCGCCACGCGCGTGCATGCGCCTGAGCTGCTCCATCGAGTCGATGCCGCGCTCACGGAACACCTCCTCGCGGTGTCCCAGCATCCCTCGGACCTCCTCGATGGTGCGCCGCACGCGTTCGAGGTCGGTGCGCACCGCCACCCCGCCCACATGCGGGAGTCCCGAGAGTGACTGGAGCCCGCCGCCGAGCAGGTCCAGGCAGTACACGGACACCTGCTCGGGGGTGTGGGTGAGGGCGAGGGAGAGCACCAGGGTGCGCAGGAGGGTGGTCTTGCCGCTCTGCGGGCCGCCGATGACGGCCACGTGTCCGCCGGAGGCGGTGAGGTCCAGCAGCCACTCGCCCTGCCACTGCCGGGTGGCGTCGTCCAGCAGGCCGATCGGTACGTGCAGCGCGGGGCGTTCGCCGGGCAGGCGAAGGCCGTGCTCGGTCTCCTCAGGGGCGCCCGCGATCGCGTCGAGGGTGGTGGCCGCGGGCAACGGAGGCAGCCAGATCGCCCGTGTGGGGTCGCCGTGGCGGCCGAGCTGGTTGACCAGGACGTCCAGAAGGGTGGGTCCGTTGGTCCGGGACGGCATGGAGGAGCCCTCTTCGGGCGCGGCCACGTCGTCGTCCTCGGGTGGCGGGTTGTAGGCGGTGTACAGGCGGGGGGAGGGGGCCCTGTCCTCGTCCTCGTCATCCTCGACCACGGGCCCCCGGTAGGCGCCGGACACGTATCCGGCCTTGAACCGCTGGTAGACGGTGGTGTCCACCTTCAGGTACCCGAAACCGGGCAGCGAGGGCAGGTGGAAGGCGTCAGGCGTGTTGAGGACGGTCCGGCTCTCCTCCTCGGAGAAGGTCCGTAGGCCCAGCCGGTAGGACAGGTAGGTGTCCAGACCGCGGAGCTTGCCGCCCTCGATCCGCTGGCTGGACAACAGCAGGTGCACACCGATGCTGCGCCCGATCCGGCCGATGGACAGGAACAGTTCGATGAAGTCCGGGCGGGCGGTGAGGAGTTCGCCGAACTCGTCGATGATCACGAGCAGGTGCGGCATCGGAGGCAGCCCGGGCTCGTTCTGGCGTTTGTGGGCGTAGTCGCCGATGTTGGGGACGTTGCCCGCGTCGCGCAGCATCTGCTGGCGGCGCTGCACCTCACCGGACAGGCTGGCGTGAACCCGCTCGATCAGCGCTGAGTCGTCCTCCAGGTTGGTGATCATCCCGGCCACGTGCGGCATGTCCTCGAACGGAGCGAAGGTGGCGCCGCCCTTGTAGTCGACCAGGACCATGCTCACCCGTTCGGGCGGGTGGGAGGCGGCCAGGGCCAGTACCAGGGTGCGCAGCATCTCGCTCTTGCCGGACCCCGTGGCGCCGACGCACAGGCCGTGCGGACCCATGCCGAGCTGCGCGGACTCCTTGAGGTCCAGTACGAGGGGCTGACCCATCTCGTCCACGCCGATCGGTACCCGCAGGAAGGCGCGTTCGCTGCGTGGCGCCCACAGGCGCTGGACGTCCATGTTGCCGGGGTCCCGGACGCCCATCATCGCGGGGAAGTCGACGCGCCCGCCCTCCTGCGCGGTCTCCTCGACGGACTCGGGGGACAGCCGGAGCGGGGCGAGCATGCGCGCCAGCCCGGTGAGGGTGGCCGGGGAGACGAGGTCCAGGGACCCGGAGGTGACCTCGGGCGTGGTGGGCCGGAGGTCCTCGACGATGACCTCGTCGCCCTTGACGGTGACGCGCACGTTCACGTCGCTGGGCTCGTCGATCTGGCGGGACACCAGGTGCAGGACGGTGACGCCCAGGTCGGAGGGGTCGACAGTGTGGTCCGGGCGGACCAACTCCGTGGCGACCTCCCCATGGGTGTCGTGGATGACGAGCAGGCGGCGCAGCGTCTGGTAGGCCTCGCGGCGTCCCATGCCCCGGCGGACCTCGGACGCGAAGTCGCTGCGGGAGCGCAGTTCGTCGGTGAGGAGCATCCCGAGGTCGCGGGGGGTGGGGGCGATGAGGCGGGCGGCGACTCCCGCTTCACGGCGCTGAGGGTCCAGCACCTGCGGGAACCAGAGCAGCCAGGACCACTCGTCGGCGTGTTCCTCCGGGTAGGCCACCGCGAGCCCGGCGTCCTCGGGCGCGTGGAACACTCCGAACTGGGAGACCAGCGCCCGGACCAGGCGCATGACGTCCTCGCGCTCGCCGACCACGCTGATGTTGCCGGTCATGTCGAGCGGCAGGGTGAACGGCATGTCCGGGATGGTCTCGAAGCGCCTGATCACCGCCTGCGCCTCGGACTGCATGAACGGGTCGGTGGGCGTGAGGGCGGTGCCCTGCTCGGCCAGGTTGAGGGGGTGGCCGGGGGCCATGCCGGTGCCGACGCGGACCCGGAGGAAGTCGGTGTGCCTGCGGCGCCGCTCCCAGAGCCGCCGGGGGTCGCGCAGGACGTCGTAGAGGGCTTCCGGAGGGGGGTCGATCAGCCGCGCGTGCGACCGGGTCCCGTCCTCCCAGTCGTTGAGGGTCTCGCGCAGCTCCTCCAGGTACTGGAGGTAGAGCTCGCGCTGGTTGCGCCGCTGCCGACCCACCTGGCCGCGCCGGGAGAACAGCATGAGCAGGGCGCCCAGCAGGGCCACGCAGAGCATGACCGCTCCCAGGGCCATGAAGGCCGGGTTGCGCATGACCATCATGATCGTCAGCGACGCCATCATGCCCACCATCGGCAGGACGGTCATCAGCGGGTTCCCCTGCGACTTCCCGTCAGGGAGGGTGGGCGGGGCCTCCACCTCCCGGTGCTCCTGTTCGGGGGCCGGGTGGGTGGTGCGTGTCGGCCGGTGTACGACCCGGAGGGCCATCGGCGTTCCTCTCGACTCAAGGGGAAACACGGGATTCGGTCGGGAGCGACAGAAACCCTACCGAAGTGCCGTTCGGGGGCAGGTGCGGTGTTCTGTGTGATGGGCGGGGTGTGGAATCGGTTCCCCGTCGCACGGACGGTCATGAGTGCGGGTGCCGCCGTCCAGGCGAGACACCGACTCCACCGGTCCGCTGATGTGAATCGGGTCACATGGAACTGGGTTCCGAGATGTACGCGAATACGTGTCATCTCGGACCCGCTCCGTGTTCGGGCAGGTCAGCGCGGGATTCGGGTGTCCTTTGTCCCACGTGTGCGCCTTCCGTCCACAGGGACGGAGAAATGTGTCGCTATCGGTCCCCTGTGATGGATTATGGAGGGCGGCGCCACCCGGAGCATGCCCCCTTCCGGGGCGCAGCCCCGTGATCAACCCGTGCCAGGGCTCGAGGGAGCCCGGGCAGTGCCCACGAGAAAGGGTGAAGTGATGTCCCAGGACGCGATTGACGTCGACGGCGACTCAGCCAGCGATTTGGTGATGTCCACCGAGCAGGCCCTACAGGTGCTCGGTGCACAGCTCACCAAACTCATGACCGCGGCGGAGCCGATGGGGCAGTCGTTCTCCGGCCAGGCCAAGGCCGACTTCGACGCGCTCAACGTGCGGGCCAACGAGGTCGCGGCCGACCTCAACAGCGGGCTCGGCCGGATGAACGAGGGCCAGAACGAGTTCAGCAAGGTCATCCTCGCCGGTGACCAGGCCATGGCCGACGAGGCGCAGTCCCAGATGAGCGCGGCCAACTTCGACGCCGCCAAGTTCCGCTAGGGACCCGACCGCCGCGAAGACCCTCCGTCCCCGCCCCGACCGTGAGATCCCCCAACACCCCCGGACATCCCCCGGCACCCCCGAAGGAGTAAGGCGATGAGTGGACGCGTAGCCTACGACCCCGCGATCTCCGCGCAGGTGCAGAGCACCCTCGCGGAGGTCACCAGAGACGTCGAGGGCCTCATCGAACAGCGCGGCGTCGACGTCGCCAAGGCCATGACCTCGATCAGCGCCGGTGACGCCACAGCTCTGTACTCCGAGAAGGAACAGAAGTGGGCCACGGCCGCCACTGAGGTCCAGGGCATCATCAAGTCCGTCGAGAAGACGCTCGCCAAGTACGACGAGATCGCGCAGGAGACGATGTCCAACGCGAAGAACGTCGTCGAGGGCATCTGACCCCTCCCCCCAGGGAGACGGAGACATCTGACGAGGAGCACCGGTGGGCCGCGACTACGACAACCAGTTGCTCGAATCCGTCGCGGTCCGTCGGCAGCGCCTGCGCGAGGCGGTGCTGTTCGGTGGTCAACGGACCAAGCGCCGCCTGGACGAGAACTTCGGCAAGATCACCATCAGCGCCTGTCTGGCCGCCGTCGCGTGCGCCGGGACGGTCGGCTGGTCCTTCGTCACCAACACCCTCAGCACACAGCGTCTGGAACGCGAACAGTCCGAGTCCGGCCCAGTGGAGAACGCCATCCCGCCGATCCCCGGTGACTGGGTCGGTGAGCAGGTCGGGTTCACCATGTTGGTCGACGAGCTGGACCGTGCCGACGTGCGCGACGACCTGTACGTCCTGCCCGGCGAACCGCGTCCGGAGCCGGGCACCGTCAGCAGCTACTACCTCGTCACCCAGGACGAGGAGGGCTTCCAGTCCGTGTCCGTCATGGACTTCGATCAGGGCCGCCCCGGCCTGAACTTCAGCAGCGAGGACGAGGTCTCGCGCTGGCTGTACCAGGAACTCGCCACCACCGAGGGCGACCCGCGCACGCTGAGCAGCGCCGACGAGGCGGCTGCCGAGGAGGCCTCCGGGGAGATGAGCGAGGAGGTCCGGGCAGGGCTGGACGAGCGCAACGCCGAGTCCTACCTGCACACCTTCGAACCCGGGGATCTGCTCGACTCCTTCGGCCCCGAGAGTGGACGCCACCTCTACCCGGACGGGATGCCCTTCGCCGAACGCGGGCTGGCGGACTACGTTCGGACCGACGCCGCGGGCGAGGACCTCTACCACCGTTACCGGGTCGTGCACCCGTTCCGGGTGACCGCCACCACCGCCCCCGCACAGGGCGCGAACCCCGGTGGCGGTGTCCGCTTCACACTCGACACCGCGGGGTTCTTCGAGGTGCCTCCCGCGCCCACCCTGCGCTGGCTGATCGGTCAGGGCTACGTTGAGCGCGTCTCGGTCGACACCATCCCCGACTGATGCCTCCGGAACGCCCGGAAACACCACAGATTGGAAGTTCATGACCGCTTGGAGCCGCGTCACGCTCGTCGGCGAGGAGCGCAGGGTCGACGCGGTGCTTCCGGCGGACGAGCCCGTCGGCGCGCTCATGCCGGAGGTCCTCGACCTGCTTGGCGACGAACCCGAGAACCCGGCCCGGCTGCGCCACCTGGTGACGGCCTCCGGAGCGGTCCTGTCCGGTGAGAACACCCTGGAGGAACGGCAGATCCAGGACGGCGCCGTGCTGCGTCTGGTCCGGGACGAGGCCCCGGTGCCCGCGCCCGTGGTGCATGAGGTGCCCGAGGCGGTCTCCAAGGCGCTGGACGACCACGGTGGGCGGTGGACACCGGAGGCCGCCCGCTGGAGCGCGACGTTCGCGCTGGTCGCCCTCACCCTGGGTGTGGCCTGGCTGGTCCACGGGCACGCTCCCGGTGGCGGGGGGACGGCCGCGGTCACGGCGATCGCCGTCCTGCTCCTGGCTGTCGGCGCCGCGGTCGGTCCTGCCTGGAGGGAACCCCTGGGGACCGCGCTGGCGATCAGCGGTGCGGCGGCCGGGGCCCTGGCCCTGTGGCTCGGCAGTGACCACTACGGATGGCCGGAGTGGGTGCTGTGGGGCGGGGGCGCGGCCCTGGTCTCGGGGCTGGTGCTGCTACTCGGCCTCACTTCCGGACTGGGGCTCGGCGGCCTCGCGGGAGGCGGCGTCGGCATGGCGATGACGGCGGTGTGGACCTTCTGCCGCGTCCTGGGGCTGTCCACGGACCTCGTGGCCGTCGTGATGGCCGTGGTGTGTGTGATCTCCCTGAGCCTCCTCCTGAGAGTGGCGCTGATGATCTCCGGCCTCGCGGTCCTGGACGATCGGCGGACCTCGGGTGAGTCGGTCACCCGCGCCGACGTGCTGACCTCGGTGGCCCGGGCGCACCGCAGCCTGGTCATCGCCACCCTGGCCGTCGCCGCGGTCACCGCCGTCGCGGGCCTGGGACTGGCCACGAACTTCACACCCTGGACGGCCGGACTGTCCGCGGCGCTCGCGATCGTGGTGGCCAGCCGCTCGCGCCTGTTCCCGCTGATCGCGCAGAAGGCGGCGCTCGTCGCCGCCAGCCTGGTGACGCTGCTGGCCTTCCTCGTCTCCTGGGCGGAGGCCGAGCCCTGGGGTGTGTGGCCCGCGCTGGGTATCGCCGCCGGTGTCGCGGCGATTCCCATGGTGGTGCTCTCCATCAGGCAGCCCGAGCACGTACGCGCCCGCCTGCGCGGAGTGACGAGCAGGTTCGAGGTGATCGCCGTGATCGTGATGGTGCCGCTGGCGGTCGGTGCCTTCGGGACCTTCCAACGACTGCTCACGACCTTCTGACGGGAGACGGACCATGAGTCCCAGGAAGACGGTCCACGGAGACCCCTGGCCGCGCCGGTTCGTCCGGTCGGCCCTGACGCCCTTCCGTTCGGTGTCGGAGATCGCCGACGCCATCGAGGTGCGCCAACGTCTCCAACGCTCCAGTGCCACAGGCAGGCGGATCGTCGTGGACGACCTCGGGACCGACGCGGACACCGCGGTTGTGGCCGCCCTGGTCGCTCGGGTCCTGGCCCACCACCGTCACGACCGTGTCCTGGCCGTGGACGCCACTGGCAGGCTCCCGTCCCTGGACACCCGGCTGAACACCCACGTCGCTCACTCCCTGGGGGCTGGAGTCGAGTCGGGCAGCTTCGATCTGGTCAAGGAGGGCCTCGGCGAGGCGGCCGCCGGTCTGTGGACCGTCCAGGCCGCGCGGGGCGACGAGGGAGTGTACGCCTCAGGGCTGCTGCCGATCTCCCGGTTCTTCGGGGTCACACTTGTGGCGGGTGGGTCGGGCGGTGCCTTCGTCGACGCCGTCGATCGGGCCGCGCATGCTCGCATCCGCGTGGTCAGGGCGACCCGCGAGGCCGCCCGCACCGTGGGCCGCAGCATCGACGAACTCCTACGGGACGGTCGCCGAGACGAGGTCGACCGCAGTGTCATCGTTGTCTACGACCAGGACCGCCGAGAGGATCCGGGCTTCGACGCCGCGCGCGTCACGCGGATCATCGCCGAGAGCGGGGCCGAGACCGTCCTGCTGCGGCACGACCGCCATCTCGCCCAGGGGACGGCCGTGGACACGCGCCGCATCGCCAACGCCACCCACCGGGTGGTGCTCCGGATCGCGGCCGAGGCGGTGAACAGGGCGGTGGAAGCTCGGCCCCTACACGCGGTAACGGCAGTGAGAGGTGAACAGTCATGAACCGACACCACGGGCGGCCGACCGACCCCGGGGAGGACTCTCCCTCCGGTCCGCAGGGGGAGTGGTTCGGCATGCCACCCGCCCCATCGAGCGACCCCGCGGGAGACTCGGTGGTCGAGGCCTTCCTCTCCGGTTCACCGGCACCGGAGGCCTCCCCCGTTCCGCTGCCTCCCCCTCCTCACCCTCCGGCTGCCTCCGGGCCCCAGCACCCTCCGGCTGCCTCCGGGCCCCAGCCACCTCCCACACGTCCGCCCTCGCCAAGCGCGTCCGGACCGCAGAACCCCTTCCCTCAGGGACCGTCAGCTCCTCGGAGCGCACCTCCACACCAGGCCACCCCACCCACACACCACCCCCGGCCGCCCATGAGCGGACCCCAGTTTCCGCCTGCTCCGTACACCGCACGGGCGCCTCAGGTGCCTCCGTACGCCTCACCCGCAGCAGGGTCGGGGCCGCAGTTTCCGCCTGTTCCGTATGCTTCGCCCGCTCCCGCCCCGCCGGGCTCGCCCGAGTCCCCCGTGTCTCAGGCTGATTCCGGGCCTTGGGAGGCCCTCGGGCCTCAGGTGCCTCCGCACTTTTCACCTGGTCCCGGGTCCGGACCTCAGTTTCCGCCTGCTCCGTACGCTTCGCCCGCTCCCGCGTCTCAGGCCTCACCCCAGTCCCAGGGGCCGCCCGCCCCCCAGGTGCCTCAGGCCGACTCCGCGCCTCCGGAGGCCCTCGGGCCTCAGGTGCCTCCGCACTTTTCACCTGGTCCCGGGACCGGACCGCAGTTCCCGCCTGTTCCGTATGCTTCGCGCGCTTCCGAGTCTCGGGTATCGCCGGAGTCCGAGGGGCCGCCCGCCCCCCAGGTGCCTCCGCACTTTTCACCTGGCCCCGGGACCGGACCGCAGTTCCCGCCTGCTCCGTACGCCTCACTCACACCCACACCCGCACCCACGGCCGCGCCTCAGGCCGTGCCTGAGCCCTCCGCGCCCCAGGCTCACTCCGAACCTCGTGGGGCATCAGAGCCGGTTGCACCCGGCCCTGGGCCGGGGCCGCAATTCCCGCCTGCTCCCTACGCAGCGCCCGCACCGCCTGCCTCAGCCGAGTCCCAGGGTCCGCCCGCGCCTCCCGCGCCCCCGTCGGCTCAGGCGGACTCAGCCGTGGCGCCTCAGGTGCTTCCGTACGCCTCACCCGCAGCAGGGTCGGGGCCGCAGTTCCCGCCTGTTCCGTATGCTTCGCCTGCTCCCTCGTCTCAGGCCTCACCCCAGTCCCAGGGGCCGCCCGCCCCTCAGGTGTCTCAGGCTGATTCCGGGCCTTGGGAGGCCCTCGGGCCGCAGGTGCCTCCGCACTTTTCACCCGGCCCCGGGACCGGACCTCAGCCCGCGCCCGCGCCACCCACTGGGCGCGCTGCTCAGGCACCTTCCGCGTCAGGGCAGCAGACCCCGCCCTCGTCTCAGGTCGACACCGGATCCCCGACTTCGCCCGTGACTCACCACCCCTCGGGGGCTCAAGGGTCGTTCGGGCCCCAGTTTCCCCCTCCTCCGTACGCGTCACGCGCGCGCGAGTTCGAGTCAGGGCCGCAAATCCCCCAAGGCTACGCTCCACCCGCATCGGAGTTCGCGTCCGGACCACGGCCCGCACCACCCGTGAATCGGCCCGTGCCGGGGGCCCACGCCACGCCTGGTCCCCAAGCTCCACCCGCGCCCCAGCCGCCGCGCGGACCGAGGACAACACCTGAGGAGCCCGCGCGACAGCCCGTCCGGGGGCCCGAATCGGGGCCGCAGACCGCATCAACGACCTGGGCGCCGCCGCAGGGCCCCGCCCCCGAAACGATGCCTCCTTCTCCGTTCGCCCACTCGGCTCCCGCTCGTCAACCGCAGGCCAGGCCGCTTCCGGAGTCGGCGGTCGAGTCAGGACGGAACCACGCTGACGGGGGTCTGCCGGTGTTCGCCCCCTCGTCCTTCTCCGGAACGGGCATCCAGGCATGGACCACGGCGGTGGACCGGACGGGGCCGATGCCGGGAGGGTTCGAGGCGCGTATCTCCGAGGTGAGGCCGGTCCCCGCCTCGTTGGTGGGCAGGCTGCTGTTCCGCGTCAGCTTCGGACTGATCGGGGGCGGGAGAGACCGCTGACATGACGGAGGGCGCGCCCACCTCCCCTGTGTGAGCGCGCCCCCGGGCGCCGCCGAGCGGCGCCTTCTCCCGTCCGACGGCCTCGCGGGCCGCCCTCTCGTGGGGGCCAGAGGACCCTGGCCCGTCGGACGGGGCCGACCGCCCCGCGAACGCCCCCTCAGACGTGCGCGGCGGTCGGCGGCCGCTCCGGACCCGGCCCTCTCCCCTCTGGAAGGGCGTGCGGCCCGAAGCGGCGTCGGAGGGTCATTCGTCGCGGACGGGCCTGCCCAGACCGTCGATCAGGGCGGCCGCCTCACGGTGGGTCGCGGGCAACGGAACCGACCACACGGCCGCGCCGTGCTCCCAGCCGATCCCCGAGCGCAGCTCCTCGATCTCGGTCCCCAGAACGGGCACCTCCCGGGCCACCACCGCGATCCGGGCCCGGCTGACCAGGCACACCGACTCGCCCCGGGTGAAGAAGCGGTTCAGCTCGTGCCCGAGCACGATCAGCCGAGCCGCGCGCCGCCACGGGTCGAGGGTCGGGTCCAGCGCCAGCACCACGAGCCGGTGGTCGAACGCGGCCGGGACCGTCTCCTCCGCGCTCCGGTACAGCTCGCGGATGCGTGTGCGCAGGTACGCCTCGTTGGCCAGGCCGGTGAGCGGGTCCTGGCAGGTGTCCCGGCCCCGGCCCCCCTCGACCCAGCCGTCGGCCAACGCGCGGACCAGGTCGAGCGGGAGACGGTCCCAGCCCACGACCTCGCCGAAGGCGTCGAGGTCGGCCAGCGCCCGACCGATCCCCACCCCCGAACGGGCCCGGGCCTCCCCGAGCCGCGAGCAGGGTTCGGTGAGGTCGCTTCCGGTGGTGTGCGCCTCGCAGACGGCGTCCACGGAGGGCGTCCACCAGTCCTCGGCCGGGTTCCACCCCCGCTCCCGGCTCCGGCGCCCCCACGGCGCCCGCAGCTCCCGGGCACGCTGAACCACACGGCCCCGCGTTCCGGCTCCCACTTCGGTCTCGCCCACGGCATCGCTCCCGGTCGTTGTTTGGCCAGGTGAACGGAGGTGGGCCCGCGCCCCCGCGGTGGGTCCCCCTCGTTCGCCCTCACCCCAATCACGGAGATCGGTAGCGGCTATGACGCGGATACGGGATATTTTTTTCGTGCACGTGATTCTCCGACGCCGAACCCCTGCTTCCCGTACCGCGGATCTGGCTCGCGGCGGGGGGCCAAGGGACCACGAGGGAAAGGGCGCTGGGTGACCGACGCCGACGGAGAGCACACAGAGACACTCATCGGTGACGCGGAGATCATCGAGCGGGTGAAGGCCGGTGACAACGCCGCCTACGGCACTCTCTACGAGCGCCACGCGGGGGCCGCCCGGGGCCTCGCCCGCCAGCTGTTGCGCGGTGAGGCCGAGGTCGAGGACGCCGTCGCCGAGGCGTTCACCAAGGTGCTCAGCGTCATCCAGCGCGGCGGCGGGCCCAGCGACGCGTTCCGCCCCTACCTGCTCACGGCGGTCCGCAACGCCGCCTACGACCGGGGGCGAGGGGACAGACGCCAGGTCGTCACCGACGACATGGAGAGCTACGACTCCGGCGAACCCTTCGTCGACCCCGCCCTGGAGGGTCTCGAACGTTCGCTGATCGCCCGGGCCTTCCTCTCCCTGCCCGAACGCTGGCAGTCCGTGCTCTGGCACACGGAGATCGAGGGGGTCAAGCCCGCCGAGGCGGCCACCATCCTCGGGATGAACGCCAACGGTGTGGCCGCCCTGGCCTACCGGGCGCGCGAGGGCCTGCGCCAGGCCTACCTGCAGATGCACCTGGCGGGCGGCGGCGCGGCCGAGGCGTGCCGACCCACGTTGGCGCTGCTCGGCGCCTACGTGCGCGGCGGGCTGTCCAAGCGCGACACCACCAAGGTCGACCGGCACATGGACGACTGCGGGGACTGCCGCGAGGTGTACGCGGAGCTCATGGACGTCAACGTCGGCCTGCGCGGGATCGTGCTACCGCTGGTCGTCGGCTTCGGCGCCACGGGGTACCTCGCCGCGACCCCGGGCGGTGTCGCGACCGGAGCCTGGTGGAACCGGATGTCCCGGCGCCAGCAGCAGGTCTCGGCGGGGGCCGCGGCCGCCGCGGGTGTGGCCGTCGCGGTCGCGCTGGCCCTGGTGGGAGGCGAGGGAGCACCGCCCACCGATCCCCCTCCGGTGGCCGCGCCCCAGGAGGACCCCCCGGCGGCCGGGGCGCCCGCGACCCCCGACGATCCCCCCGCCCAGGACCCGGCCGCCCCCGATGACCCCGCGGACCCGGCCGACCCGGAACCCGAACCGGCACCGCTGCCCGTGCCCTCGGTGCCCGCCGACGTCCCGGCCGCGCCGGAGCCTTCGCCCGGGACCCCGCCGCAGCCGGAGGCCCCGGAGGACACCCCGCCCGTGGTGGAGCCCGAGGAACCGGAGGAGCCCGGACCGGAGTTCGCGGCGGGCATCGACCCCGTCGGCGCTCTGGTGCCGGGCAGCGACGGGATCATGGTCCTGGACGTGCTCAACGTGGGCGCGGCAACCGCCGGTGACGTGGTCGCCGCCATCACGCTGCCGCCCGGGGTGGAGATGATCTCCTCCGGTGGCGCCGGGAACGCGGTCCCGATGGCCGTCGGGAACGGGGACTGGGGCTGCTCGACCGGCAGTGGCGGTGGGGAGTGCGTGCGCACCGGAATGGCGGAAGGGGAGAACAGCACCCAGTTCCTCGACGTCCGGGTGGCCGCCGACGCCGACGTGGACGTCCCCGCCAGCGTGGTGATCTCCTCGGGTGAGGTCAGATTCGAGGCGGTCGGCGAACGAGGGGTGACCCCGGACGGGATCGCCGCCCGCTACGCCACCGCCGGGCAGGTACGCACCGAAACGGTCGGGAACGCCCTCCTGACCTGCACCGAGCCGGACCCCCCGAAGGGCGGATGGCCCTGGCCCTGGTGGGGTTGGCCGGGAGGCGGCTCGTTGGAACTCCCGGACGAGGGCGCGGTGGTCCCGCCGGAGGAAGGTGTGGTCCCGCCGGAGGAAGGTGTGGTCACCCCACCCGACGACGCGGACCTCAGCCGCGCGCCCGCCGATGTCACCCCCGTCTCTCCCGGACTCGGCGGGGGAATCGGTGACCTTCTCGAAGAGGGCGGTGACCCGAGCGACACCCCGGAGGGGGCCGACGACGACACGGAGGGCGCACCCGAGGGACGGGACGAGCCCGAGGAAGAGTCCGGTGACGGCTCCCCGGAGGAGACTCCCGAGTCCCCGGACCCCGTCGAACCCCCTGAGGAGGGGTACGCCGATGAGGGGGAAGAGGAGGAGGCCCCCGGGGTCTGCGCCGACGCCCGCCAACGGATCGGCGACCGGCTCGACAACGACAACTGGGTGATGGCCCCGCTCGACCGCGACCAGGACCCCACCACCACCTCCTCCAGCTCCGCCACCTGGGACCTCCCCGAGGGCGGAACGGTGCGCTGGGCCGGACTGTACTTCTCGGCCGCGGGGGAGCCGGGCGCCCCCACCGCGCGGGTCAGGGGCCCCGGCATGGCCGCGTACACCACCGTCACCGCGACCGACACCCGTACCGCCGACCTGCCGGGCTACCGCGCCTACCAGGCCTTCGCCGACGTCACCGAGCTGGTCCGGTCGGGCGGGGGCGGCGAGTGGTGGGTCGGCGACGTCCCCGCACGCGAGGGCAGGGGCGTCCACGCCGGATGGAGTCTCGTGGTGGTCATGGAGGACCCGTCGGTGGAGGGCTACCACCAGGCGATGGTGCTGGACGAGACCACCGCGGTCTTCCAGGACGGCGAGGGGGCGCGCTTCCCGGTGTCCGGTCTTCTGCCGGAGTCGGTCCCGGCCCGGTTCGACGTGGTGGCCTGGGAGGGCGACGCGGACCTCGCCGGTGACCGGGTGACGGTGGGCGGGACCCCGGTCGCACCGACCAGCGGACACGGGAGCGTCGACAACGCCTTCGTGAGCTCCGCGCGCGGGGCGGTGGGCGATCCGATGACGTTCGGGACCGACGTGGTCCGATTCGACGCGGTACTCGGGCGCGAATCGGATATCCGAATCCCGTCCGGTCAGGACGCCGTGTTGGTGGGCGTCGTCGCCCTCACCGCGCCGATGCGCACCTGAGGCCGGTGGCCGGGATGCCCCTTGCGTGGCCCTTCCGGGCCTGGTGGGGCATCCGCGGGAGCGGGCACGACGCCGAAGGGCCTCCTTTGCGTAGCAGGTTAGTAACTGTAAGTATTCGTCGATGGCACGCAAAACGAGACAGACTTGGCTAGGCTGTGCCCCGGTCATGGATATGGCCCCAGAGATCGACAGGGAAGGGGGCGGTGTCACGTGGACCGCTGCGCGTTGTTCGTCGACGCGGGATACCTTCTCGCCGACGGTGCGATGGCCGTGCACGGAACCCGTAACCGGGACTCCGTCGCCTGGGACTACTCCGGTCTCGTCCAGTTCCTCAACGAGGTGGCTCGGGACCGGACGGGGCTGCCGCTCCTGCGCTGCTACTGGTACGAGGCGGTCGCCGACGACCGGCGGGCCCAGGAACAGGACAGCATCGCCGACATCCCCGGCGTCAAGTTCCGGGCCGCACGGATACGGCCGGGACGTCGTGAAGGCGTGGAGAGCTACGTCCAACGGGACCTCACCACCCTGGCCCGCACCGGTGTCCTTTCCGACGCGGTCCTGGTCAGCGGCGACGAGGACATGGCGCCCGTGGTCGCCGACGTCCAGGACATGGGTGTGCGCGTCACCGTCGTGCACATCTCGGTGGAGGGCAACTGGACCATCTCCCGAGCCCTGCGCCGGGAGAGCGACGACCTCATCGAGATCGGCGCCGGGCACCTGCGCCCCCACGTGAACCTCCTGTCCGGTGGCGGCTCCACACAGGAGACCGCCGCCAAGACGACCACCCCCTTCGCCAACGGCCGCGGCCGGTCCGCCCCCGAGTCGCCGCGCCAGCCCGAGACCCCGCAGCCGCGCCAGCCTGCGTCGTCGCCGACCAGCTCCAACCGGGGAGAGCCGGTCAACACCTCCACCGGCGGACTCGAGGCGATGTTCGCGGGCACCGGCGGACAGCCCGTGCCCCAGGGCAGCGCCATGGAGCAGCTGCGTGCGATGCGCCGCTCGATAGCGCAGCAGCGCGGCGTCGACCACCTGGCCGGGCCCGGCTCGGAGAGCCCCTCCTCCGGTGGCATCGACGCGAACGGCTTCCCCTCAGGCGGACAGGCCCCGCCCGGGGTGAACGGCAACGGTTCCTACCCCGGTGCCTCCGGGTCGCATCCCGCGCCCAACGTCCACGCGGCCCAGAACGGGCACGGCCCCAACGGCCAGGGCGGATATCCGCCCTCCGGCACCGGCGGGCACCCGTCCATGCGCGGGATGGAACAGGGCGGTTACGGCCTCCAGGGCAGACCGGTACAGGGGCAGCAGCCGGGGCAGCCGATGCCCGGCGCCCAGCCCGGATACACCAACGGGACCGGGCCGCAGCCGTCCTTCAACGGGACGGGACCCCAGCGGTCCTTCGACACGGGGACCGGTCCGCAGGCCTCGTTCGCCGACTTCCAGCAGGGGCCACCGCAGAGAAACTCACCTCCGCCCGGCCCGGACCTGAGGTTCGGTCCCGGTGACGAAGCAGGCTTCGGAGGTGGGGCGGACACAAACCCTACCTATGGGACCAGTACGGCAACTGACACCGCTCGCCGCGGTGGCGCCGCCCCCGGTTTCGGGGAACGGCGACCTACTGGTCCCGAGTACGACAGCCGGTTCGGTACGGCTGGATACCAGGAATCCAACCCTAGTCCTGGATATACCCAACAGACGGGCTCCGGCGCGCATACCGTTGATGACGCGGTGCATGTCGCGCACAAGGAAGGGAACGACTTCGCGGAGTCGATCGCTCGTGAGGCGCCCGCCCTGTGGGTGGAGGCTGTCCTGGCTCGTAGGCCGAGGATGCCCTCCGACCTGGAGGCGAGGCTGCTCCAGGGTTCCTCGCTCCCGATCGACCACCTGTTGCGCGACGAGGTCCGTGACGGACTGCGCCAGGGGTTCTGGCAGGCACTGGAGCGTGCCAGGCCCTGACCGGCGCGCGCGAGTGCGAGTAGGGGATGGGGGCGACGCGGTTGACCCAAGTGACGACGGCAGAACTCGACCGGTTGGAATTCCACGCCGTCCGGTCGGGTGAACACAGCCGGATCGCCGCCCAGCTGCTGGACCTGGCCAACCAGGTCGACGCGGGGAGCGAGGTGACCCGGGCGGAGCTGTTCGTACGCGCCGGCGAGCAGTGGGAGATCGCCCAGGAGTTCGAGCGCGCCTGCGCCGCCTACCAGCGGGCCATGGACGACGGCGGCCCGACCGTGGTCGACGCGCACGCGCTGAGCGCGGGGGCGCTGCTCCAACTGGACGAGCGCGACCTCGCCTACAAGCACCTGAAGCGGCTCGAGAAGGGGGTCCAGCCCGGACTCCAGACCCACATCCACGTGGCCGAGGTCCTCTACGCCCACGACGACCTGGAGGGCGCGGAGCGCTGGGCCACCTCGGGCGCGCGCTGGTTCGGCAACCGCAACCTGTCCCCCTACGCCCGGGACCTGTTCGACGAGCTCCTGCGCATTCGCTTCCGGATCCGGACCGACCTCGGCCTGGCAGAGGACGACCTGGACATGCTCCTGGACTTCTGACCGGCACACGCGGTCGCGGCCGGGCGCCCGTGCGTGCCCGACCCGGGGTACGGCGAGCCGTGCGGCCGCCGACGACACCCCCGGGAAGTGAGCTTTCTGACGCGCCCCCGACCCGGCCCCTGCCGGGGGCGTGATCGGCCGTCTCCGGACTCCCAGGGTCCGTTTCCCGCAGCCACACCGACCGGGTACGCCAGGTTCGGTCGTCGATCCCGGGTCGCGCGAACCCTTCTCCGGCGTATCCGCGCGGCCCTGTGGCCGATCTCCGGGAGTCGGGCGGACACGTGCGCCCCGCCGACGTTCTAGGCTGGGTCCCACCCCCCCACGAAGGCCCTCGAACCCGGCCGGAGACGCCCTGTCACAGGGCGCCCGTGGGGCACTCATACCACGCTCCAGGCGTGTGTTCGACATCCGTCGAAGAATCCGAGAAATCCGCGACACGCCATCATCTTGCGGTGTTCCAAGGTGGCACCCCCTAGATGTAGTATCGGGACCCGTTGGTGGTTCACCGGGGTTCCCTCCCTGGTGAGCAGACGGGAACGACGACCGCCACGCGCGACGAGGCCCCACGGGGCCCCGGGAAGCGGAGGTTGAGTAGGTCACCCGCGGGTCCCAGGGCCCGCCATCAGCAACGCAGACGAGGGGGCTTCGAGGGGAGTCGCCGCGACCCGCCGGTCGCGGGTCCATCCGCATCCGGTGCGGTGGGCCGCCGGTGCGAGCCGCGCGTCTGCTACTCGTGAACCCCGTTCCCCGCCGGGACTCTTCTTTACCGAGGTTGGAGCCGCTGTATGACCCTTGACGTCGAGGCCGTGCCCGCATCCGTTCGGCCCGCGCCGACCAACGGAGGTGGCGCCCCCGCCGCCATCGACCGGATCGAGCACGTCGTAACCGAGGCCTGTGCGCGGCTCACCGGTGTTTCGGCGGCGAAGGTCCTCACCGAGGCGCGTCGGGGCTTCTTCCCCGGGATCGCGGACTCCGAGGTCGAGCTGGCCCTGGTCATGGCCGCCCGCAGCTACGTCGAGGTCGACCCGAACTACTCGTACGTGGCCGCCCGCCTGCTGCTCGACAAGCTCCGCACCGAGGCCCTCAGCTTCGTCAGCGGCGCCGCCGAGACCGCCACCCAGTCCGACATGGACGACCGCTACGCCAGCTACCTGGCCGCCTACGTCGGGCGCGGCATCGACCTCGGTCAGCTGGACCCGGCGCTGGCCCAGTTCGACCTGGAGCGCCTGGGCAAGGCCCTGCACGCCGACCGCGACGAGCAGTTCACCTTCCTCGGCCTTCAGACCCTGTACGACCGCTACTTCCTGCACAGCGACGACGTCCGCTACGAGCTCCCGCAGGCGTTCTTCATGCGCGTCGCGATGGGTCTGGCGCTCAACGAGGACGACCGCGAGGCCCGCGCCATCGAGTTCTACGAGCTGCTGAGCTCGTTCGACTTCATGGCCTCCACGCCCACCCTGTTCAACTCGGGCACGGTCCGCGCGCAGCTGTCGTCCTGCTTCCTCACCACGGTCGGCGACGACCTGCACGACATCTTCCACGGCATCAGCAACAACGCGATGCTGTCCAAGTACTCGGGCGGTCTGGGCAACGACTGGACCCCGGTCCGCGGCCTCGGCTCCCACATCAAGGGCACCAACGGCAAGAGCCAGGGCGTCGTCCCGTTCCTGAAGATCGCCAACGACACCGCGGTCGCGGTCAACCAGGGCGGCAAGCGCAAGGGCGCGGTCTGCGCCTACCTGGAGACCTGGCACATCGACATCGAGGAGTTCCTCGACCTCCGGAAGAACACCGGTGACGAGCGCCGCCGCACCCACGACATGAACACCGCGAACTGGGTTCCGGACCTGTTCATGAAGCGCGTGGAGGAGCAGGGCACCTGGACCCTGTTCTCCCCGGACGAGGTCCCCGACCTGCACGACAAGTACGGCCAGGACTTCGTCGAGGCCTACGAGAAGTACGAGGCCGAGGCCGAGGCCGGCCGCATCAAGGTCTCCAAGAAGATGCCCGCCGTGGACCTGTGGCGCCGCATGCTCACCATGCTGTTCGAGACCGGCCACCCGTGGATCACCTTCAAGGACCCGTCGAACCTGCGTTCGCCGCAGCAGCACAACGGCGTGGTGCACTCCTCCAACCTGTGCACCGAGATCACGCTGAACACCAGCAAGGACGAGGTCGCGGTCTGCAACCTCGGCTCGGTGAACCTGCCGCAGCACGTGGGCCCGAACGGCATGGACGTCGAGCGTCTGCGCCGCACCGTCCGCACCGCCGTGCGCATGCTCGACAACGTCATCGACGTGAACTTCTACACGATCCCCGAGGCGCGCCGCGCGAACATGCGCCACCGCCCGGTCGGCCTGGGCCTCATGGGCTTCCAGGACGCGCTGTTCAAGATCCGCACGCCGTTCGCCTCCGAGGGCGCGGTGACCTTCGCGGACGAGAGCATGGAGCTGATCAGCTACTACGCCATCGAGGCGTCCATGGAGCTGGCCAAGGAGCGCGGCGCGTACGAGAGCTTCGACGGCTCGCTGTGGAGCAAGGGCGTCCTGCCCATCGACTCCCTGCGCCTGCTCGCCGACTCCCGCGGCGGCGACCTCGACATGGACCGTGGCGAGACCCTGGACTGGGACTCCCTGCGTGAGCGCGTGAAGACCACCGGGATGCGCAACTCCAACGTCATGGCGATCGCGCCCACCGCGACCATCGCCAACATCACCGGCGTCAGCCAGTCGATCGAGCCGGTCTACCGGAACCTGTTCGTCAAGTCGAACATGTCCGGCGACTTCACCGTCGTCAACGACTACCTGGTCCGCGACCTCAAGGAGCGCGGTCTCTGGGACGAGGACATGGTGTCGGCGCTCAAGATGCACGACGGCAGCCTCGGCGACATCGACCGCGTGCCGGACGACCTCAAGGCCCTGTACGCCACGGCGTTCGAGGTCGACCCCAACTGGCTGGTGGACGCCGGTTCGCGCCGCCAGAAGTGGATCGACCAGGCCCAGTCGCTCAACCTGTACATGGGCGCCCCCAGCGGCAGGAAGCTGGACGCCCTGTACCGCCGCGCCTGGCGCTCCGGTCTCAAGACCACCTACTACCTGCGTTCGCAGAGCGCCACCCACGTGGAGAAGAGCACGCTCAAGGGCACGGACGGCCGTCTCAACGCGGTCGCCTCCACCCCGGCCGCCCCCGTGGCGGCCCCGGCTCCCAGCCCCGTCGAGAGCCCGGCTCCCAGCCCGGCCCCGGTGGCCGAGCCGGTGGCGCCCGAGCCCGAGGACGAGTTCGAGATCGTCGACGGCCAGGCGTGCGGCATCGAGGACCCCGAGTGCGAGGCCTGCCAGTAGCGAGGGACCCCGGGGCGCCCGCGACACCCGCGGGCGCCCCCGCCCCCCTCGTGGCACCCCTCCACTCCCCGAAGACGACCCCGGCCCGACCGGAGAACGGACAAGTTCGAGCATGACCGCGGTTTCCGAGAACAGCGCAGCGGCCACCAGCGGCCTCGGCGAGATCGAGCGCGACGCCGAGCGCGTCAACGTCGACGACAAGTCGATGATCAACGCCCGCGCCGACGTGAACCAGCTGCTGCCCCTCAAGTACACGTGGGCGTGGGAGAAGTACCTGGCCGGGTGCAACAACCACTGGATGCCCACCGAGGTGGCGATGCAGGCCGACATCGCGCTGTGGAAGTCCAAGGACGGGCTCACCGAGGACGAGCGCCTCATGCTCAAGCGCAACCTCGGGTTCTTCGCCACCGCGGAGTCCCTGGTCGCCAACAACATCGTCCTGGCCGTGTACCGCCAGCTCACCAACCCGGAGTGCCGCCAGTACCTGCTGCGCCAGGCCTTCGAGGAGGCGGTGCACACGCACACCTTCCAGTACATCTGCGAGAGCCTCGGCCTGGACGAGGGCGAGCTCTTCAACATGTACCGCGAGGTCCCCTCGATCACCGCGAAGGACGCCTGGGCGCTCAAGTACACCCAGAACCTGGAGAACCCGGAGTTCCGGACCGGCACGCCCGAGGCCGACCAGTCCTTCCTGCGTGACCTGGTCGCGTTCTACGTGATCTTCGAGGGCATGTGGTTCTACACCGGCTTCGCGCAGATCCTCTCGCTGGGCCGCCGCAACAAGATGGTCGGCATCGCCGAGCAGTACCAGTACATCCTGCGCGACGAGTCGATCCACCTGAACTTCGGCATCGACGTGATCAACCAGATCAAGATCGAGAACCCGCACCTGTGGACCGAGGAGTTCCAGGCCGAGGTCCGGCAGATGCTCACCGACGCCTGCGAGCTTGAGGTGGCCTACGGCCGCGAGACCATGCCGCGCGGCGTGCTGGGCCTCAACGCCGAGCTGTGCGAGAAGTACATGCACTTCATCACCGACCGCCGCGCCGAGCAGATCGGCCTCGCCCCCATCTTCGGCGAGACCGAGAACCCGTTCCCGTGGATGTCGGAGATGATGGACCTCCAGAAGGAGAAGAACTTCTTCGAGACCCGAGTGATCGAGTACCAGACGGGTGGCGGCCTGGACTGGGACTAGGTCCTTCCTGGGAGGACACGAGTCTCTCCCCTTCCAACGGCCCGGGGCGGGCGCGCGCCCCGGGCCGTTCGCGTGCCCGGGCCTCCCCGATCAGTCACGCTGCCCATTGTGGGCCCCGTCCTCGGTCATTTCCCCTACCGATCAATTCGGTGTCGGAGGCAGAAAACAAAAGGGTGAATGGTGCCCGGGATCCGACGCCACAATGGTGCCGTGTGGTGAGCGGAGTGGTGGGTTCCCGAGCGAGGCGCCGCTGGTCATCCCTGGCAGTCGCGTTGACTCGTGCGAACCGAGGTACACGTGCCGGGAGTGGCGCAAGTGAATGCGGATTCGCCGAGGTGCGAAGGGGTCGTTCTCCCCAGGGGTATACGGACAGGCCGAGAAGATCGGTGATCCGCCTTTTCCGGGCGAGAGCGCGGAACACGTCCTAAGCTGACCGAGTGATCCCCTCCTGCGATCCCGCGGCCGAAGCGGTCTTCCGCCGCGTCCGGGCCGACAACGCCCTGGAGGTCACCGTCGAGCGGCTGATGTGCGCCATCAGGCTCGGTGTCGTCCCGGCGGGCGGCCGGTTCCCGGCCGAGCGCGACCTCTCCTCCCGGCTCGGCGTCAGCCGTGTCACCCTGCGCGAGGCGATCCAGCACCTCCGGCGACGGGGCTTCGTCGAGTCCCGTCGCGGTCGGGGCGGTGGCACCTTCGTCGCCGAGCCGCCCCCGAGGCCCACCCCCGAGGAGGCCCGCCACGGCCTCGGTGGGACCGGGACGACCGCCCTGGAGGACCTGCTCTCCTTCCGGCGCACCCTGGAGACGGGTGCGGTGGTCCGGCTGGCCGAGACCGGCCTCACCGTGGACCAGCACGCCCTCCTGGACCGGCGCGTGGGTGTGGCCGCCGATGCCGGACCCGCCGACTACCGGCGCTGCGACACCGTCTTCCACATCACCCTGGCCCAGCTGACCGGATCCGAGCGGACGGCAGCGGCGGTCACGGACGCGCGGATGAGGATCAACCAGCTCATGGACGTGGCACCGCTGACCGAGGACGGTCTGGCGGCCAGCGACGGGGAACACCGTCGGATCGTCCGAGCGGTGAGGGCGCGCGACCCCGAGGCGGCGCGACTCGCACTGGGCGGGCACCTGGCCGGAGTGGAGCGCCGGTTGCGGGAGCTGCTCGGCTGAACGCACGGACGCCCGAGGGGCCGTCTCGTTTCCGAGTGTGGTCGTGTCTCGTTATCCGAGACCGTTTCGGGGCCACCGGGAGTCGCGTATGTCCGATCCGACAAACAGGACTTCGCAGCGATGGCCTTCTGGACAATTCTGCCTGGTCAAGAACTCGACCAGGTCTCGACCGGGTGTTGTTTCGCACACAGGGCATTGTGGTCTGGGCTACCAACCGTGATGATCGGGCCTGTTCTTAGTAAATGACGCTAAACGGTCAAACGTTGGCGTTCCAGGGAAAGGAGGAGACGGTTGAACCCCGACTCCTTGGTCGGCCCCATCGTGACCTTCACGATCTATCTCGGCCTCATGGTCGCGATGGCTGTGTACTTCTACAGCCGCACACAGTCACAGTCCGACTTCGTCCTGGGGGGTCGCAAGCTGGGCAGTCTGGTCACCGCCCTGAGCGCCAACGCCAGTGACTTCAGCGGATGGCTCCTGCTGGGTCTGCCCGGCGCGATCTACGCGTCCGGTCTCGGTGAGGCCTGGATCGCGGTCGGTCTGGCCTCCGGCTTCCTCGGCAGCTGGATCCTGCTCGCACCCCGCCTGCGGGTGTACACCGAGCGCGTCACCGACTCCCGCCATGGTGGCGAGTCCAACTCGCTCACCCTCTCCGCCTTCTTGGAGAACCGCTTCAACGACCGCACCCGTCTGCTGCGCGCGGTCTCGGCGATCCTCATCATCGTCTTCTACTTCTTCTACGTCGCCTCCGGCATGACGGCGATGATGTCGCTGTTCGACCAGGTCTTCGGGCTCAACCCGGAGCTGGCGGTGCTCATCGGCCTCGGCATCGTGGTCGCCTACACCGTCATCGGCGGCTACCTCGCCGTCTCGGTCACGGACGTCGTGCAGGCCATGATGATGTGGCTGGCCCTGCTAGTGGTGCCCGTGGTCGCGATCAGCTTCCTGGGCGGCCTCGGCGCGGTCGCCGACGGCGTCAACGCCAACGGCGAGAACCTGATGTCGGCCTTCGGCGGCTCCACCCTCACCGACGGGGCCTGGGTGTCCACCGAGACGCTCGGCTGGGTCGTCATCGTCTCCGGTCTGGCCTGGGGCTTCGGCTACTTCGGCCAGCCGCACATTCTCGCCCGCTACATGGGCATCCGCTCCCTCAAGGACATCCCCAAGGCCGCGGCCATCAGCGTGACCTGGGCGGTCACCGCTATGGCGCTGGCGCTCCTCGTGGGCTTCGTCGGCATCTCCTACTTCGACACCCCGCTCGACGACCCCGAGCAGGTCTTCCCCCGCCTCATCGACGCCCTGATGAACCCGTGGGTCGCGGGCTTCCTGCTGGCCGCCATCCTCGCGGCGGTCATGAGCACCGCCGACTCCCAGCTCCTGGTGGCCTCCTCCGCCATCACCGAGGACGGCTACAAGGCCTTCGTCAACAAGGACGCCGACCCGAAGACCCTCATGTGGCTCAGCCGCCTGGCCGTGGTCGTCGTGGCCGTGGTGGCCGCGCTCGTGGCCCTGTACGGCGACCAGTCCGTCATGGGCCTGGTCGGCTACGCCTGGGCGGGCTTCGGTGCGGGCTTCGGTCCGGTCCTGGTCCTCGCCGTGTTCTGGCGCCGGATGACCTGGGCCGGAGCCCTGGCCGGGATGGTCGCGGGCGCCACCACCGCCATCATCTGGGACAGCATCGACGAGGCCTACCTCGGCCTCGGGCTGTACGCCATGGTGCCCGCCATCGCCCTGAGCGTGCTGTGCATCTTCGTCTTCAACGGGCTCGGCAAGGTCAGCCCGCAGATGGAGGCGGACTTCGACCTCGTGCAGGCCGAACTCAAGGCCGGCGGTCGGGACGACGAGCCCCAGCCCGTCGCCTGACACCCGTCCTACGGAGCCCGCGGTCCCTGTCGGACGGACCGCGGGCCCCGTAACGAAAGGCTTCCGTGCCCGTGTCACGTTCGGCACGGGCACGCTCGCGCTCTGGCGCCGCACCCTCCAGAACGGTAGAACGGTGACATGTCGTCACTGACGGAACACCCGGCCGCCTGGACCCGCACCGACGTACCCCAGGGGTTGGGGCTCGGAGCGGTGCTTCCCGAGCCCGACGGCCACCGTCTGGAGGCCGGGGAGACCGTGGTGGAGGGGGAGGAGCGCTTCTTCACGCGCTTCACCGTCCGCACGGACCTGGCCTGGACGACCCGCGAGGTCCGCGCCGAGGTGCTCTCCACCAGCGGGCCCAGATCGGTCACGCTCCGGGCCCAGGGCGGCCACTGGACCGACGCGGACGGCCGCCCGCTCCCCGAACTGGTGGGCTGCCTGGACGCCGACGTCGCGGCCACCCCCCTGACGAACACGCTCCCCATCCGCCGCCTCGGACTGCGCCCCGGAGAACACCGGGACATCGCGGTCGCGTGGATCGACATCCCGTGCCTGCGGGTCCGCCGGGTCCGTCAGCGCTACACCCGCCACCCGGCCGAGGACGGGTTGGAGCGGTACACCTACCGCGACCCCCTCCACGGCGAGTACCGGCTGTCAGTGGACGGTGACGGCGTGGTGGTGGACTACGAGCGGTTCGCCCGCCGCCTGCGCTCGCACGCCTGACCACGTGGTGAAGCCATCCCCCGCAAGGGTGATAATCGGTGGACCACGCACCACACCCAGGGAGCGCACGTGACCGAGACCGAGCTGAGCGAGCAGCGCCGCGAGATCATCCGCGACCTCGAAGTCCCCGAGCACTTCGACGTCGACGCCGAGATCGAGCGCCGCGTGGCCTTCCTCGCCGAGAGACTCACCACGACCGGTGCCCGCGCGCTGGTCCTCGGTATCAGCGGGGGTGTGGACTCGCTCACCGCCGGACGCCTGTCCCGTCTGGCCGTCGACCGCGCCCGCGAGGCCGGGCACGACGCCGAGTACGTGGCCGTGCGCCTGCCCTACGGGGCACAGAAGGACGAGGAGGACGCGGCCCGCGCCGTGGAGTTCGGCGCCCCCGACCGCTGCCTGACCGTGGACGTGCGCCCGGCCACGGACGCCATGGCCGCCTCCCTCACCGAGGCCGGCGTGACCCACGAGCACGCCTTCGCCGAGGACTTCGTCGTCGGCAACGTCAAGGCCCGTCAGCGGATGATCGCCCAGTACGCGATCGCGGGCGGCCTGCGCGGCCTGGTGGTCGGCACCGACCACGCCGCCGAGGCGGTCACCGGCTTCTTCACCAAGTACGGCGACGGCGGGGTCGACCTGGTTCCCCTGACCGGCCTGACCAAGCGCCGGGTGCGCGCGGTCGCCGCCGAACTCGGCGCCCCCGAGGACCTGGTGAACAAGGTGCCCACGGCCGACCTGGAGACGCTCACCCCGCAGAAGCCCGACGAGGACGCGCTGGGGCTGACCTACGACCAGATCGACGACTTCCTCGAGGGCCTCCCGGTTTCCGACGAGGTGGTCCGCACCCTCGTGGACCGCTACCGTGTGACCGGGCACAAGCGCGCCCTCCCCACCGCTCCCTGATCCCCCCCCGGGTCCCCGCGGCACCACCTCGCCCCGGCCCCACCCGCACCCCCGGCACCGCGGACACCCCCGCGTCACCGGCGCACCGGGGGTCCCGGTAGTGCTGGCACCACCCTCAGGGGGAGGGCAGGCCGTCGGTGAGAGAGGGTACCCAGCGCCCTCGCGCCCCCTTTGACCTGGCACCTAGAGTCGATACCAGCGACGCGTCACCACTGCCGTCATCCGTATCGGTGAGCGCCCGTCAGCAGGGCACGCACCGGGACGTGTCGGGACCCCCCACAGGTCAGCACAGCCCGGTCAGCACGTCCAGGCGCCACCGGTGCCGGGACGTCCCCCAGAACCCGGGAAAGACCAAGGAGCGACAAGCCATGACCGTGACCGTCGAACCCGCGGGCGGGGACCGGCCCCCGACCACCGCCACAGCACCGGCGGTGGCCGCGCCCCGTTCCAGGAGCCGGGACCGTTTCCTCGACTTCCTGCGCCTGTTCGTCATGGTCCTGGTGGTCCTCCAGCACTGGTGGCTGCCGGTGCTGACCGTGCAGTCCGAGGGCGAGCTCGCCGCGACCAGCGTCCTGAGCACACCGGGCGGGTTCGCGCTCACCTGGGTGTCCCAGGTCATGCCGCTGATCTTCTTCGTGGGCGGCGCCGCCAACCTGATCAGTTGGCGTTCGGCCCGGGCCCGGGGCGAGTCCGCCTCGGTCTGGTGGGCCAAGCGGCTGCGGCGGCTGGCCTGGCCGGTGGTGCCCCTCGCGGTGGTGTGGATCCTCGCCTCGCACCTGGCGGTCCTGGGCGGAGCCCCCCAGCAGCCGGTGCTGGTCGGCGCGGGCGCGGCGGGCATGGTCCTGTGGTTCCTGGCCGCGTACGTGCTGGTGGTGGTGGCGACGCCGATCCTGGTGGCCGCCCAGGACAGGTTCGGTTGGTGGGTCCCCGCCGCGCTGCTGGCCGGCGCGATGGTCGTGGACCTGAGCCGGTTCGGGTTCGGGGTGGAGGCCTTCGGCTTCCTGAACGTGGCCTTCGTCTGGCTGGCCGTGCACCAGTTGGGGTTCCGGTACGCGACCGGTGCGATCCGCCGCCCCCACGCGGTGGGGATGGCGGTGGTCGGCGCCGTGACCGCCGTGGTCCTGGTGTACGTGGGGCCCTACTCCCTCAACATGACCGGTGTGTTCGCCGCCGAGACCTCGAACGTGGCCCCGCCGACCCTGGTGCTGGCGGCGCTGGGTGCGGTGCAGGTCGGCGTCGCGATGCTCCTGCGGGACCGGATCTCCGCGTGGTCGGACCGGCCCGGTCCGGCGCGGATGCTGGACCGCGTCTCGCCGCAGCTGATGACCGTGTACCTGTGGCACATGCTGCCGATCTCCGTGGTCGCCGGGGCCGTCGTGTACGGACTGGGGATCAACACGCCCGACCCGATGACCGGGCTGTGGCTGCTGTGGGGCGTGCTCGGCGTGGCGGTCCTGGTGCCGCTGCTCCTGCCGCTGGCCAACTGGGCCGTGCGGTTCGAGGAGCCTCCGAAGGTCCTGCGGGGCGACCCGGGGCTGTTCCGCGTGCTGGCCGCCGCCGCGCTGATCGGCGGGGGACTGCTGGCCCTGACCGTGGCCGGTCTGGGCTTCGGTCTGGCGCCGGTGCTGGGCCTGGTGGCCGTGGTGTTCGGTCTGCTGCTGACCGCCGCACCGCGTGCGCGCTCCGCCGCCGGGTCAACGCGAGCCCAGCTTTTGCCCAGTTTCCTGGTTCGACCCGGTGGTCGGGACGGTTACCTCGGGTAGACCGGTGGGATGAACCCCAGACGCATCGCCTTCGAACGGAGCGGAAGCGGTCGCCCCGTGGTCCTGCTGCACGGGCTCGGGGATCGCAGACAGAGCTGGGAGGCGGTGTCGCCCCGGCTGGCCGCCGACTACGAGGTGGTCAGCGTGGACCTGCCGGGGTTCGGGGAGTCTCCGGCTCCGGAGCTGGACGAGCCCTACGACGTGCACAGTCTGGTGCGGGTGATCCGGGAGTTCTGCGAGTTGCACGGGTTCGAGCGGCCGCATCTTGCGGGCAACTCCCTGGGCGGCTCCATCGCCCTGGAACTGGGGGTCCAGGGGGTGGCCGGATCGGTGACGGTGTTCTCACCGGCCGGGTTCTCCGACCGGCTCGCCCGTTGGGGCATGCGCACGGTGGGGGCGGTGGCCAACCTCGCCACCCACCTGCCCATGTCGGTCAAGGAGCGGCTCGCCGACACCCCGCCCGCGCGTGCCGCCGCGCGCATCGCCCTGCGCGGCGACCCCTCCTCGCCCGAGGCGAAGGCGACCCGGTTCGGTATCCAGGGGCTCACCCCGGGAGCGCCGTACGTGCGCATGGTGCCGAGGATCGCCGACTACGACTTCACCTCGCGCCCGATCACCTGTCCGGTCACCATCGCCTGGGGAGACCGGGACCGTACGCTGCTGCCCTCCAGCGCGGAACACGCCCACCAGCGGGTCCCCAACGCGCGCATGGTGTCGCTGCTGGGTGTCGGACACATCCCGATGGCGGACGATCCCCTCAGCGTCGCCGAGCACATCCGCTGGACGTGCAGCGCCGCCGACCGGGCACGGAGAGGGGCGAACGGAGCCTTCCCCGGGAGACGCGGCGCGGGATAGCGTGGCGGGCGGAACGACTGCCTGAGGAGGCACTGGTTTGACCACTTCGACACGCCCCGCGCCGGGGTCCCCCGCGTGGTTGGGAGCGGAGGAACGGCGCCTGGTCGACTTCGCCGCCGGCGCGGCCGTCCCCGACGGGTTCGGCTGGCTGGACGCCCGGGGCGGTGTGGAGCCCGACCGCCCCACCGAGACCTGGATCACCGCTCGCATGACGCACGTGTTCGCCCTGGCGCACCTGCGAGGTGACGCGCGCGCCGCCGCGCTGGCCGACCACGGGCTGGCGGCCCTCTCCGGGCCGCTGCGCGACACCGAGCTGGGCGGGTGGTTCGACGAGGTGCCGGAGGAGGATCCCACCAGCGCTCGGGAGCGCTCCCAGAAGCTTCCGGACAAGTCCGCCTACCCCCACTCCTTCGTCGTCCTGGCCGCCTCGTCGGCGACCCTCGCCGCCCGGCCGGGCGCGCGCGACCTGCTGGACGAGGCCCTGAGGGTGTTCGACACGTACTTCTGGGAGAAGGAGGCGGCCTGCGTCCGGGAGAGCTGGGACGCCGACTGGACCGTCACCGAGCCCTACCGGGGGGCCAACAGCGCCATGCACTGGGTGGAGGCGCTCCTGGCCGCCGCCGACGCCACCGGTGACACCGGCTGGACCCGGCGGGCCCTGGCCATCGCCGAGCGCCTCGTGCACGGGGTGGCCGCCGAGCACGACTGGCGCCTGCCCGAGCACTTCACCCCGGAGTGGCGGCCGGTACCGGACTACAACCGCGACCAGCCGGACCACCCCTTCCGCCCCTACGGCAGCACCACGGGCCACCTCCTGGAGTGGGCACGCCTGCTCATCCACCTCGAACTCGCCCTGGAACGCGCGGGCGGGACCGCACCCGCGTGGCTGCGCGCCGACGCCGAACACCTCTTCGCCAACGCCGTCCGGCGCGGCTGGGGAGTGGACGGCGCGGAGGGCTTCGCCTACACCCTGGACTGGGAGGACCGTCCGGTCGTGCGCCAGCGCATGCACTGGGTGGTCGCCGAGGCCACCATGGCCGCGTGGGTGCTGGCCCGGCGCACCGGCGACACCGCCTACACCGAGCAGTACGAACGCTGGTGGGACTACGCGGACCGCTTCCACGTGGACCGCGAGAACGGCAGCTGGCGGCACGAGCTCGACCCCGCCAACCGCCCCTCGGACGCGGTGTGGGCGGGCAAGCCGGACGTCTACCACGCCTACCAGGCCGCCCTGCTGCCGCAGGTCGGGTTCTCGACCTCGATCGCGGCCGCCCTGCCCGGCAATGGAGGGACGCGGTGAGCGGGGAGGCGACGGGCACCGAACCCGGATCGACCCGACTGGTCGTGGTCGGGGAGAACGTCATGGACCTGCTCCCCACCCGGCACGGCCCGGGCGTGCTGCGGGCCGCACCGGGCGGCGGCCCGGCCAACACGGCGCTGGCCGCCGCCCGACTGGGAACGCCCACCCGGCTGCTCGCCCGGATCGGCGCCGACGGCTTCGGGGATCTCATCCGGGAGCGCCTCCTCACCGGGGGGCTGGACCCCTCGGGGCTGGTCGCGGCCGAGGAACCGTCCGCGCTGGCCCTGGCCACCCTCGGCGAGGACGGGTCGGCCCGGTACGACTTCCGCATGGACGACGCCGCCGACTGGCGGTGGCAGCCCGGCGAACTCCCCGGCACCCTGGGACCCGGCGTGGTGGCCCTGCACGCCGCCTCGATCGCCCTCTTCCGGGAACCGGGGGCCTCGCGGATCGAGGCGCTGCTGCGGCGCGAGCACGGCCGGGGTCAGGTGACGGTCTCCCTCGACCCCAACATCCGGGCCGACGTGGTCGGGGACCCGGCCGAGGCCCGCGCGCTGGCCCTGCGCCACGCGGCCCAGGCGCACGTGGTCAAGGCCAGCGACGAGGACCTCGCCTTCCTCTACCCCGAGTACACGCCGGAACGGGCCGCGCACGCCCTGGCCGCGCTCGGTCCGGCGCTGGTCGTGGTCACCCTCGGCGGGGACGGGGCCTTCGCCCTCTCCCACGGTGTGGTGGCCACGGTCCCCGCGCCGAGTGTGGAGGTCGTGGACACGGTCGGGGCGGGCGACTCCTTCATGGGAGCCCTGCTCCGCCGCCTCGACCTGGACGACAGGCTCGGCGAGCGGCCGCGGAGCCGTCTGTCCGGGCTGACCGAGGCGTACCTGACGGACCTGCTGACCTTCGCCGTCACCGCCGCCGCGCACACGGTCACCCGGGAGGGGGCCGACCCGCCCACCACCGCCGACATCCGGGAACGCCTCCGGGGTTAGGCGTCCCCCGGCGGGAGGGGCCGCCTCCCGCCGGGGCTCAGACCCGTGGGCTCCGGGGCCGGGGCACCGAACCCAGACCCTCGCGGGTCTGGGCGACGACATGGTCCACCACGTCGGTCATCCGCTCCCGCCGCGCGTAGGCCAGGCGCTGGCGGTGGGCGCCCGATCCCACGGTGAGGACCCGGTCGAGCAGGGAGGACACCAGGTCCGTGTCGCCGGAGACGGCGAGGCCGGGCAGGGCGGCGCGGCGGACCCGTTCCATGGCGGCGCTCGCGGTCAGGGACTCGCCGGTCAGCGGGTCGGGGATCACCCCCTCCAACCCCTCCCGGGCGGCCCGCCACACGGCGGCGCGCAGGGTGTGCGTGTTGACGGCGGGCGCGGGAACCCCGTGCCGCACGTCGTTGAGGGCCCGTGTGGCCAGGCCGCGGGTGAGGGTGGCGAAGAGCAGGGCCTCGTCGGCGGTGGCGGCCACGTCGCCCACCCGGATCTCCAGGGTGGGCAGGTGGTCGGAGAGGCGGATGTCCCAGTAGACCATGTGGCGGTCCAGGATCGCCCCGGTGGAGGTCAGTCCCCGGACGGCGCTCTCGTGCTCCTTGACGGTGCCCATCAGCGGCGGCGGTCCGGCGGACGGAAGCCGGTTCCAGGTGACCGTCCGCCAGCTGGCGTGACCGGTGTCCCGGCCGGACTGGAAGGGCGAGTTCGCGGCCAGCGCGACCAGGAAGGGCAGCCATCGGCGCAGGTGGTCGCTGACGGCGACGGCGGTGGCGGGGTCGGGGATGCCGACGTGCACGTGACAGCCGCACACCACGTGGGAGTCGCGCAGGGCGCCGAAGTGGGTCGCGATGGCGGCGTAGCGGCGCCCGTCGCTGACGGCGACCGACGCGGGGTCGCCCAGGATCGGCGTACCGGTCGCGGCGACGGCCAGGCCCGCGCCGTCGGCGGCCCGGTGGAGTTCGGCCCGTGCGGCCTCCAGGAACGCGCGGGCCTCCTCGGAGGTGGTGCACACGGGGCTGTTGGCCTCCACCTGGGCGCGGGTGAACTCGCCGCACAGGTGGGGGCCGAAGGCGCGGGTGAGGGCGAGGACGTCGGGTGCCCGGGAGAGGATGCGGCGCGTGCGCGGGTCGACGACGAAGAACTCCTCCTCCACACCGAACGTCAGTGGTCGGTTCGCGGCGCCGACGGGAATGCGTCGGTCGTCCGCTGTCAGGGAGCGGTTCTCCATGCGGGTCCTCCGGCTGTCCGATCCAGTGTGTCCCGCACTGGATATCCCGCACGAGGACGGCGGCGACAGTGTCCCGCAGTGGACAAAAAGCTATCCACGAGTCGTTTGTGTCGTTTGTCTGTTTCGCTGTCGGGGCGCTTCCGCGCACGGTGTCCTGATTACCTGGACGGACGTGCGCGGAGTTCCGGTATCGCGCCGAGAGAGTGACCGGGATCACTTTTCTGACACCGAAAAGCCGTTCTGGCCACCGGTTTCGCTTGCGGAACACCATCCCCGAGAAGTCACCCGAAGACCACCAGAACCCCCGTGCGCGGGCGCCACTCGCGACCCCGAGCGGGTATCGGTGAAACGACCAGTGTGTCCGTTCACATCTGCCGGAGCGGGGCGGCGCTGTGCGAATGTGAACAACGTGACGGAACGGTACACGGAGCCCCCGAGCGTACGCCTCCGGGGCCGGGACGCTGAGCGGAGGACCCTCGCCGACGCCCTGGGCGACGCGAGGTCCGGGCGAGGCGCGTCCGTGCTCCTCACGGGCGGTCCGGGCCAGGGCCGAAGCCTCCTGCTCGACCACGTCCGCGACACCGCAGGTGACTTCACCGTCCTCCACGTGGGCGGGGTCCCCACCGAGACCGACCTCCCCTGCTCCGGCCTCCAACGCCTCCTGCGCCCCGTGGGGCCGGTGCTCGACCGACTCCCGGCAGCCCAGCGCGACCTCCTGCGGGAGGCCCTCACCCGGGGCGGCGGCAGCGACACCGACCGGTACCCGCTCTACACCGCGGTCCTCGAACTCCTCTCCGAGGCGAGCACCGAACGGCCGCTCCTGCTGTGCGTGGACGACGCCGAACTCCTGGACTCCGCCTCGCTCGACGCCCTGGCGTTCGCCGCGCGGCGTCTCACCGGCACCCGGATCGCGGCCGTGTTCGCGGCCCGGGGCGGACACCCCCGATCCACCGCCCCCGGTCCGGTCCCGGGGGTGACCGAACTGGTCCTCGCCCCGCTGGAGGACCGCGCGGTCCACGACCTGCTCACCGACCGCGCCCCCGCCCACCTGTCGTCCCCGGTCCGCACCGGACTGGTCCGCGCCGCCCACGGAAATCCCGCAGCGGCCCTCGGTTTCCTCTCTGCCCTCACCCCGGAGCAGGTCCGGGGTGAACATCCCCCGCCCGAACCCCTTCCGCTCGCGGCACGGTTGCGCTCCGCGCAGCTCGCCCCCTACGAGGAGCTGCCCGACGACGCCAGGCGGCTCCTGCTGCTCGGCGCGCTGGCCGCCGAGCCCCGGGTCCATCTGCTCCTGGACGCCGCGTGCGAGCCCGACCACCCCGAACCCGCGCCCTCGGTGTCCACCCTCGAACCGGCCGAGGAACGCGGCCTGGTGCGCGTGGACGGCGACACCCTGGTCTTCCCCGACCCGCTCCTGCGGGAGGCCGTCGTCCAGGGCACCCCCGCCGGTCGCCTGCGCGCGGCCCACCGAGCCCTGGCCGGGGTGACCGACCGCGAGCACGCTCCGGTCGAGTTCGCCAGGCACGCCGCCTGCGGCGCCGACGCCCCCGACGCCGACCTCGCCGACCGGATCGCGGCCGCCGCCAGGCGGGCCAAACGCCTGGCGGGACCGCTCGCCGCCTCCCACACCAACGAGCGCGCCGCCGCCCTCACCCCCGACCCGGACGAACGCGCCTGCCGCCTGGCCACCGCCTCCTACGAGTCCCACCTCGCCGGAGAGCCCGAGCGCGCCGCACAGCTGCTCGGGCGGGCCCGGCCGCTCGCGGTCTCCGACCGCCGCCGGGCCGTGATCTCCCTCATCGAGGCCGCCTTCGAGACCTGCGACTCCAACGCCGTCGACGCCGCCGAACGGTTGTACGCCGTCGGCCGCGAGCTCATTCCGCACGACCGCACCCTCGCCCTGCGCGCCCTGGTCCGCTCCGCCGACAGCGCCTCCTACGCGGGGGACCCGGTCCGCCACGCCAGGGCCACCGAACTCGCCGTCCCGCTGGTCCGCCCGGACGACCCGCCCTCGATGCGACTGATCGCCGCCTTCCTGGAGGGGTGCACGGTCTCGTTCCGGGGCGACTACGTGAACTCCACCCCGCTGCTGCGCGAGGCGATCCGACTCTCACACGGAATGAGCGCCCCCTCGGAGCTGGTGTGGGCGGGGATCTGCGGCCTCCGCCTGGGGGACGCCCCCTTCGTCCGCACCGTCACCACCCGTGCGGCGGAGTCGGCCCGATCCCGAGGAGAACACGCGTTCGTGCCCTCGGCTCTGGCCTTCCTCGTGTTCTCCGAGTTCTGGAGCGGGCGCTTCCCGTCCGCCGCCGGGACCGCCCTGACCGGGCTGCGGGCCTCCCGCGAGTCCGGCCAGTCCATCTGGGTCGCCCAGAACCTCGCCTCGCTGGCGATGATCGCCGCCATCCAGGGCGACGTCGACACCTGCCACATCCGGGCGCGCGCGGTGACCGCCCAGGCCGGGGAGAAGAGCCTCGGACTGCCCTCCGCCCTGGCCTCCTGGGCCCAGGCCGTCCTCGAACTCTCACGCGGCAACGCCGCCGACGCCTTCTTCCGGTTGCGCTCCCTGGTGCACGCGGGCCCCGGACACGGGCACCCCACCATGCGACTGCTCACCGCCCCGCACTTCGTGGAGGCCGCGGTCCGCACGGGCAAGACCGGGTGGGCGCGCGCCTCCCAGGCCGGGTACCGGGGCTGGGCCGAGGCCGTGGAGAGCCCGAGCCTCCTGGCCCTGGCCGCCCGCGGGGACGGTCTGCTCGCCACCGGGGAGGAGGCGGCCGACCACTTCGAGACCGCGCTCGACCTGCACCGGGCCTGCGGGGACGACGACGTCGAACACGCGCGCACCCAGCTGCTCTTCGGCGCCTCCCTGCGGCGGTCCCGCCTGCCCGGGCGCGCCCGCGAGCACCTGTACAACGCGCTGGAGACCTTCGAGCGCTTCGGGGCGCGGCTGTGGGTCCGGCAGACCCGCGCCGAGCTGCGCGCCATCGGGACCGCCGAACGCGGCCCGCAGACCCCGGCCACGGGGGACCTGACCGCCCAACAGCAGCAGATCGCCCAACTGGTGGCGGAGGGCGCGACCAACCGTGAGGTGGCCGCGCACATGTTCATCAGCCCGCGCACCGTGGAGCACCACCTGCGCGGCATCTTCCGCAGGCTCAACATCCGGTCCCGAGTGGACCTGGCCCGACTCCTGAACTGAACACGTCCCGGGACCGGACGCGACGGCGCGTGCGGGCGCCCCGTCGCGCCGACCAGGGGATACCAACTGGTCGGTATGAAGTCCGGCAAGCAGCCGGAGAGAGGCAGTCATGACAACGACCGCACCGGAACACCTCCTGACAGCCAAGGGGGTGACCGTGCGCTTCGGAGGGCTCACCGCGCTCGACGACGTCGGGCTCCGGGTCGACCCGGGCTCCGTCGTCGGTCTCATCGGACCCAACGGAGCGGGAAAGACCACCCTCTTCAACGTCCTGTCCGGGGTGCTGCGCCCCACCAGGGGAGCCGTCTCGTGGAAGGGGGCGCCGCCACCCGGCAGGCGCACCCACCACCTGGCCAGGGCCGGGATCGCCCGGACCTTCCAGGGCCTCAACCTCTTCCCGATGATGCCCGTCATCGGGAACGTGATGGTGGGGGCCGACCGCCTCGCCAGGGGCGGGGCGTTCTCCCTCGTCAGCGGCCTCGGACGGCACCACCGCGACGAACGCGAGCTGAGGGAGCGGGCCATGGCCGCACTGGAACGCTTCGGCGTCGCCGAGCACGCGCACCGGCTGCCCGGCACCCTGCCCTACGGGGTGCAGAAGCAGGTCGCCCTCGCCCGCGCCTGCGTCGGCGAACCCGAACTCCTCCTCCTGGACGAACCCGCCAGCGGGCTCTCCGGCCACGAGATGACCGAACTGGCCGATCGGATCCGGGGACTCAGCCAGGACATGGCGGTGGTCCTCGTCGAACACCACATGGACCTGGTCATGGACGTCTGCGACCGCGTCGTCGTCCTCGACTTCGGCAGGGTCATCTCCTCCGGGACCCCCGAGGAGGTCCAGGCCGACCCCGCCGTCACCCGGGCCTACCTGGGCACCTCCACCGACCCGGCCACCGGACCCGACGACCGGAACGGGGACCCCCGATGACCCGGCACCTGCTCACCGTCGAGGACCTCAGTGCCGCCTACGGCGCCGTCCGGGCCCTCGACGGCGTCAGCCTCACCGTCCCCGAACGCGGACTGTGCGCCGTCCTCGGGGCCAACGGCGCGGGCAAGACCACGCTCCTGCGCACCCTCACCGGCCTGCACCGCGCCGCTTCGGGGCGGGTCCTGCTCGCGGACGAGGACATCACCCGGCTCCCCACGGAACAGGTCATCACCCGGGGTCTGGCCCACGTCCCCGAGGGCGGCGGCGTGGTCGTCGAACTCACCGTGGAGGAGAACCTGCGCCTTGGGTCCCTCTGGCGCGCGGACCGACGCGACCGGACCACCCTCGACGAGGTCATGGACCTGTTCCCGCCCCTGGCGGAGCGCCGCGCGAAGGCCGCCGCCACCCTCTCCGGCGGGGAGCGGCAGATGCTCGCCATCGGCCGCGCGCTCATGGCCCGGCCCCGCGTCCTGCTCCTCGACGAACCCTCGCTCGGCCTCGCGCCCCTGATCACCCGGCGCATCCTCGACCTGCTCCGCGACCTGCGCGACCGCACCGGCCTCACCGTCGTCCTCGTCGAGCAGAACGCCGCCGGGGCCCTGTCCGTGACCGACCACGGCTACGTCCTCAACCAGGGGAGCGTCGTGGCGGAGGGGCCCTCCGCCGAACTCCTGGCCGACGACCGCACGCGCCACGCCTACCTCGGCTTCTGAGGGAGACCCCATGAACTACTTCGTCACCCTGACCCTCAACGGGCTGGCCTCCGGGGCGGCCTACGCGGCACTGGCGCTGTCCCTGGTGATCATCTACCAGGCCACCCGGCTGGTGAACTTCGCCCAGCCCGCGCTCGCGCTGCTGTCCGTCTACACCGCCTACACGGTCACCCAGCTCACCGGTTCCTACTGGCTCGGGTTCGCCGCCGCCCTGACGGCCGGCCTGCTGGTCGGCGCCTTCGTGGAGCGCGTCATCATCCGTCCCATCGCCCGCACCTCCCAGCTCAACGCCATCATCGTCACCCTCGGCCTCCTCCTGGTGGTCCAGGGCGGTGTCGGCATGGTCTGGGGCAACGAGCAGCACGGCTTCCGCTACGCGTTCAGCTACGTGGGCCGCTTCGCCCCCTCGGACGTGTTCGCCCTGGTCTCCGTGGGGGTGGTCGCCCTCCTGCTGTTCGCCCTGTACCGGTTCACACCCCTCGGACTGCGGATGCGTGCCGCCGCCTTCCACCCGGAGGCGGCCCGGCTCAGCGGGGTGCGGGTCGGCCTCATGCTCACGGCGGGCTGGGGCATCGCCTCCCTCATCGGCGCGCTGGCGGGCATGCTCGCCGGGCCGCCGTTCATCTCGCCGAACGTCTTCGACGTCGTGTTCGTCTTCGGGATCACGGCGGCGGTGGTGGGCGGCCTGGACAACCCCTTCGGCGCCGTGATCGGCGGTCTGCTCATCGGGCTCGGCATGTCGTACGTCTCCGGATTCCTGGGGCCCGAACTGGCGACCCTCGCCGCCCTCGTCATCGTCGTGGCCGTCCTGAGCGTGCGCCCCGACGGCATCCTCTCCCGACCGACCGCGCGAAAGGTCTAGCCAGCCATGCCCCTGCCCGTCCGCCACCTGCTACTGGCCGCCCTCGGACTGGCCGCCGTCGCCGGGCTGCTGTCCGTGACCGGCGACCTCACCGCCCTGCGCATCGCCGCGGTCGGGTACACCATGCTCGCCGTCGCCGGACTCCAACTGCTGGTCGGCGGCTCCGGACAGGTCTCCCTCGGCCACGGCGCGTTCATGATGATCGGCGCCTACTCCATGGCGCTGCTGGTTCTGCACCAGCCGACCCTGCCGCTGGCCGTCAACCTCGGCGTCATCGTCGTGGTGTCCGTCGTGGCCGGTGTCGCGGTCGGCGCCGCCAGCGCGCGTCTGCACGGCCCCTACCTGGCCGGGGCCACACTCATTCTCGCCGTCGGCCTGCCGGGGCTGGCCCACCGCTTCCACGCGTTCCTCGGCGGCAGCAACGGCCTCAACATCCGTACCGCCGGAGCCCCGCCGTTCCTCGACGGACTCGTGACCACCAGCGAGTGGCGGGCCCTGGTCGTGTGGACCACGGTCGTGCTCGGCCTCGCCGCGCTCGCCACGATCTCCGCCGGGCGCCTCGGCCGCCGCATGCGCGCCATCCGGGACGACGAGACCGCCGCCGCCATGGCGGGCGTCCCGGTCGGCGCCACCAAGGTCGTCGCCTTCGTGATCGCCTCCGCAGCGGGTGGCCTGGCCGGAGGCCTCCAGGCCTACGTACTCGGCACCGTCACCCCCAGCAGCTTCACCCTCGTGCTCTCGCTGACCCTGCTCGCCGCGCTCGTGCTCGGCGGCATCGGCAGCCTGTGGGGCGCGCTGTGGGCCTCGATCGCCATCGTCTACCTGGACGTGTGGGCCACCGACCTCGCACGGGCGGCGAACCTGGGACGCAACGCCGAGAACAACCTGCCGGTGGTGTTCTTCGGCGTCGTGCTCATCCTCGTCCTGCGCTTTTGGCCCCTCGGCGTCCACGGCGCCCTCCGAAGCCTCGGAGCCCGCCTTCGGGCGGTCCGCTCCGACACCTCCTCGAGAACCCCCCAGTGAAGGAGACAACCATGCGCGAACACGGAACCCGGGTCCTGTTGGCCCCGGCCCTGGCCCTGGTCATGCTGGCCGCGGCCTGCTCGGGCGCGGGCGAGGTCGGCCAGGGCGCCGACGTCGACCTGGACGTGGCGCCGGGCGTCACGGACGACGCCGTCGTCATCGGCACCCACCAACCGCTCACCGGTCCGGCCGCCCCCGGGTACCTGGCGGTCTCCCAGGGAGCGGGGGCCGTGTTCGACTACGTGAACGATCAGGGCGGGGTCAACGGGAGGCGGATCGACTACCGGGTCGAGGACGACGGCTACGACCCCTCCCGGACCATCGACGTCACCCGCCAACTGGTCATCGAGGACGAGATCTTCGCGATGGTGGGCGGCCTCGGCACGCCCACCCACGGCGGTGTCATCGACTACCTCAACGACGAGGGGGTGCCCGACGTCTTCCCGGCCTCGGGGGCCCTGGCCTGGAACAACACGGAGGAGCACCCGCTCACCTACGGCTGGCAGACCGACTACACCAAGGAAGCCAAGATCCAGGGCGAGTACATCACCGAGAACTTCGCCGGGCAGGACGTCGGGTACCTGTTCCAGAACGACGACGTCGGCGAGGACTCCCAGGCCGGACTCGACCAGTACCTGTCCGCCGAGGTCGTGGCCCGCGAGCACTACGAGTCGGACATCCCCGACCTCGGCTCGCAGATGGCGGAGTTGGAGAACGCCGGAGCGGAGGTGGTCGTCTGCTCCTGCATTCCGGCCTTCGTCGCGCTCGGCATGCTCGAGGCCGCCCGGATCGGCTACGAGCCCCAGTGGGTGATCTCCAGCATCGGCGGGGACACCGCCACGCTCCAGGCGCTGCTCACCGAGTTCACCGAGGACACCGACGCTGAGGGCGTCCCGGCCGACGCCTTCCTCGAAGGGGCGGTCGTGACGAGCTACATGCCGCGCGTCGAGGACGAGGACGACGAGTGGGGCCGGTTCTTCGTGGACGTGTACGAGGAGTACGGACACGGTGGGCCGCCCACCAACACGCACATGTTCGGCATGACCCAGGCCGTCATGTTCGCCCAGGTCCTGATGTCAGCGGGGGAGGACCTCACCCGCCAGTCCCTGGTCGACGCCCTGGAGACCCAGGAGTGGCAGGGTCCGGGCTTCACACCCTTCTCCTCCAGTGAGGGTGACCACGGCGGCCACCAGGGCGTGTACGTCGTGCGGTTCGAGGCGGGCGGCGCCATCGAGATGGTCCAGGAGGCCCGGGTGACCGACCGCGAGGACGGCCCCGTCGAGGAGGTCGACTTCGAGCGGCTCTCCCCGCAGGACCTGCCCTTCCACGACTAGGTCCTGTTGTTCTGGATGCTTTCGCTGGTGTCGGCGGAGCCGACATCGCGAGCGCGGAATCATCCAAAGACAGGGCCCAGTCCGGGCAGCCGTCGCGGCGGCCGTGATCTCGGGCCCCGAGGGTGCTTCCCCCGCTCCGTTCACCGCGTGCCGCGCCCTGTCCTCCCGTGCGGGAGGACGGGACGCGGACGCCTCTTCCGTGGAGTGGGAGGGCCCCGGGAACGCGGGTCGATCAGGTCGCTCCGGAGGGGGCGCCTGGTCGATCCGGAACCCGCGAGACGAGCGCGCGTCCAGCGCGCCGTACGACGGATCTAGGCCGGAGGACCCGTCCCGGCGCCGAGTGAGTCCGAGACGAACTCGGGGAAGGAGCGGGGCGCCCTGCCGGTGACGTCCTCCACCACCGTGGTCGTGCGGTCCTCCGCCCCGGCGGCGATCCGCTCGTCCATGGCGGCCAGCAGGTCCGCGAACCGAGCGGGCAGCCCGTACCCCTGATGGAGCCGGGACAGCTCGGCCACGCTGACACGGCGGTGCCGAACCGGACGTCCGGTCGCCTCGGCCAGCGTGGCGGCGACCTCGTCGAAGCTCAACGGTCGCGGCCCGGTCAGCACCAGGTCGGCCCCGGCCGGAACCTCGCCCATGAGCGCACGCGCCGCGACCGCCGCGATGTCACCCGGGTCGATGAAGGGGGTCCTGCCCCGCCCTGTCGCGCTGACGATCTCACCGTCGCGCCGGTGGGAATCGGCGTGCGGGTGGTCGCCGGTGAAGTTGCTGGAGAACCAGGTGGGACGCAGAACCACCGGGTGGGGGACGAAGGAGCCCAGGCGAGCTCCGAGCGCGCCGAGTCCCGGGGCTCCGATCGGCACCGCGGACGAGCCGAGCAGGACCACCCGCTCCACCCCCTCGGCGCGGGCGGTCTCCAGGAACGGGATGACCGGGGTCTCCGGGTCGGCGGCACCGGGGGGAGCCACCAGGTACACCGCCCGGACGCCCCGTAGAGCGTCAGCGTGGGTGGTCGGGTCGGCCCAGTCGAAGCGCACGTCGGTGCCGGGGGAGCGCCCTGCCCGTCGGACGGGGGCGGCGTGGTGGTCCAGGAGGCGGGCGAGGCGGGAGCCGGTCGTCCCGGTGGCGCCGGTGATCAGGATCGTCACAGCGCGGCCTCCGCGTCCGATCCGAAGTCGAGCGGGTTCCAGTAGTCACGGTAGTGCCGGATCAGGCCGCCGGAGATCGTCAGAACGGCCACGTAACGGGCTGTGTAGGGTGCGTCGGTGGGGACCCTGCGTCCGCTCACCGCCAGTTCGGCGACGATGACCTCCGGGACGGTGGTCTGGTGGACGGTGACGTCGTGCACGCTCTGGACGTTGAGCTTGTCGGTGTAACCGGCCAGGTAGGCCTCGATCGTCTCTCGGCCTTCGAGGCGCCGGGGAGCCCCCGGGGGCGCGAAGGGGAACTCCATCACGGCGTCCTCGGCGTACAGGGCGGTGAAGGCCCGCATGTCGTGGGAGAGCAGGTGTTCGGTGGCGCGGCGGAAGACCGTCGTGGGGCTGTCGGGCACAGTTGCTCCTCTAAGCTGTGACGCATAATCGGACCACTGGTCCGTTTCGACTATAGCGGACTATCGGTCCGTTTTGGGGGTGGGGTCCGTGCGGGCGGACAAGGCGCGTAACCGAGAGGCGATTCTGGCGGCGGCGGCCCGTCTGTTCGACGAGGCGGCCGACCCCGACCAGATCTCGATGGACGCGGTGGCGGGGGCCGCGGGGGTCGGCAAGGGCACGGTCTTCCGCGGCTTCGGTGACCGCAGTGGCCTGATTCGGGCGCTGTACGACCAGTACGCCGCCCATGAGTTCCAGGCCCTGCCCGAGAACGTGCCGGACCTGCTGACCCGTGTCTGGGACTTCAAGCGGCGACACCGGGTGCTGGCGCTGGCGCTGGAGCAGGAGGGCTTCGCCAGTCCGTACGGCAACGAGAGCTACGACCGGCTCCACCGGCACCTGGCGGACCTGGTCAGCCGGGCCCGGGGGCCGCGCAACGCTGACTTCCTCGCACACGCGCTGTTGGCCGCCGTGCGTGGCGACCTGGTCGAGTACGTACGGGAGGAGTCCGGAGTGGACCCGAGGGAGGGCCTCCGCGAACTGGCGCGGTCCGTCCTGGGCCGGTCAGGCGGGGTCGAGGCGACCGGAGGAGGAGAGGACCCGATCGACGAGGTCCTCCACGAAGGCGCGGGAGGACGGCTCCGCCTGGAAGGAGATCCTGGCCAGGACGCCCCCCACCAGTAGCGCCAGGGACGGTTCGACGTCCTCGGCGGGCAGGTGGGCGCGCAGCACCGACGCCAGTGAACTGGTTCCCGCCTCGTAGAGCCTGCGGCGGAGTTCGTCCACCGCCGGGTCGCTGCCGCTGCGCTCCAGGAGTCCCCCGAGGACCCGGTCCAGGTGCCCGCCCGCCAGGTCCTCGGCGAAGTCGACCAACCCGTCGACGAGGTCCGCGCGCAGGTCCCCGGTGGGTTCGGGGTGGTCGGTCTCGTCGCAGATCCTGCCGACGGACGCCCGCATCAGGTCCAGGCGTGTCGGCCAGTGCGCGTAGACGGTCGCCTTGGAGTAGCCGGCCCTGCGCGCCACCTCCGCGTGGGTGACGGCGGCCCATCCCTCGTCCGCGAACAGCCGCACCGCGGCGTCGACCACGTCACGGTGCGTGCGCTGGACCCGGGGGTCCTCGCCGGACGCCTTCCTCTCTCCCATGGCCGTGATCCTACCGGGGTCCTCTGGACGCGGCGGTAGATTCTGAACCACTAGTACATTACTGTACGAGTAGTTCATTTAAATGCTGGCGGCAGGGGCCTCTCGGGAGTCCGGGGTTCCGACCGCGAGACGAGTGAGAGACGAGCGACGCCATGACGAAGACCGATCCGCCGCGGAGCGGTTCCTCCGCGCCCCGGGGCCTGAACACCACCCTGTGGGTCGCGCAGTGGGCCCTGGCGCTGGTGTTCGTCGGCGGGGGAGTCTGGAAACTGGCCACGCCGTTGGCGCAGGTCGCGGAGGTCTTCCCGTGGGTCGGGGAGACACCCCTGCCGCTCTTCCTCGTGACGTCCGTACTCGACGTCCTCGGAGGGCTCGGGGTCCTCCTCCCCGCGCTCACCCGCGTCCTGCCGGGGGTGACCGTCCTGGCCGCCGCCGGATGCGCCGGGCTCCAGGTGTCCGCCATCGCCTTCCACCTCCTCCGGGGCGAGACCGACGTCCTCTTCAACGTGGTCGTGCTCGTCCTTGCGGTCCTGGTGGCCTGGGGCCGCTGGACCCGGGTGCCCCTGAAGCCCAGGGCGTGAGATGACGGCGACCATGGGAAGGGGCCGGTGGGGAGGGGATCCCCACCGGCCCCGACCGGGTCTCATCTCGACGACCCGACGCAGGATCAGCCGCCGTGCGGGCAGGAGTCCCGGTAGTCGGAGAAGTCGGTGCCGATCCCCGTGCGGGGCGGCGGGCACAGGAACTGCTCATAGCGCTCGTCGTCGTCCACGAACCGCTTGAGCCACGAGATGCCGTACTTCGCGATGGTGGTGTTGGAGACGTTCGGCGCGAAGTGGCTCGCGCCGCGCAGCTCCAGGTAGGCCCGGTCCAGAGAGCTGGGCAGGCTCTCGTACATCGGGATGGCGTGCGAGCGGACCGACGCGGTGACGTCGTTCTGGGCGCCGACGACCAGCGTGGGCGTCTGCACGCTCGACCAGTTCTTCTGCGTGTGCCAGGGGGTCAGAGGGATCGCCGCGCGCAGCTCCGGCCGCGAGTCGACGGCGGCCAGGGTGCCGCCACCGCCCATCGAGTGCCCCATGACGGCCATGCGGTCACTGTCCACGCGGTCGCTCACCGAACTGCTGTCGGCCAGGTAGTCCAGAGCGGCCTCCAACTGGCGGCCCCGACTGTTCGGCTGGTCGTACCGGGTGTTCGTGTCGATGGTGAACACCACGAAGCCCTGCGAGGCGAAGCGGTGCCCGTACCAGGACATGGACGACTGACCGGCGGTGTAACCGGGGGCGACCACCACGCCGCCGAAGGTGCCCTGGGAGGTATCGGTCGGATAGTAGATGGTTCCGCCGCCGAAGCCGCTCACGAGGGAGGACACGGAGGTCGTGGCGGTGTCGAAGTGGCCCCGGGGCGCGGTGACGCTCTGCTCCGTCGGGGCCGGACCGCGTTCGTGCGGGTTGGCGGCCTGCGCCGGTGCGACGGCCGCACCCGCGCCGAACAGGGCCAGACCCACCACCAGAGCGGACTTCGCGGCGAGCGCCGCCGCCCAGGAACGGGTGCGCGGCACCTGAGCGGTCGGGTGGGCGGGGGCGCTCCGGCGGGAGCGGGCGGTGCGGGGTACCGGTGAGGGGGACACGGGGGACAGGGGATGGTCGGTACTCACGTCGTCTTCCTTTTCTCGCGCAGCGGGAATCCACGGCTCGCCGTGGACGCCACGGATCCGTTTTCCCGTCGGTATTCGAGGGAGGAACGCACGGGATTCGCATCCGTTCCGTGGGCGTGCGTTCACTATGAAGACGAAGGTGTGAACACGCATCCGTTGAACCACCAGTGCTTGCGGCGCCCCAGTTCACGCGTTCGAAAAGGGGACGACCACCGTTTCACCGGCCCATACCGCGCCACCAGCTGAGCAGCCTGCCCAACAGGTCCTCTGGCGGCTGCTCCTCCTCTGCGACCGCCGGGACCTGCTCCATCTCCTGGGTCTGGAGCTCGGGCGGCTCGCTCAGGGGCCCGGGGGTGAACGTGACGGGCAGTTCCCGCGCCCCGTGCAGGAACGGTGACGTCAGCAGGCGCAGCTCCTCCGGGGGCACCGCGAGCCGCAGCCCGCCCAGCCGCTCCTGGAGGACGGTCACCCCGGTCGAGGCCACGAGGCGGCCCAGCGACCGCGCGGGGCAGCTGTGCGGCCCGGCCCCGAAGGTCAGGTGCGCGCGGCTGCCGCTGGACACTCCGGTGTCCGGGTCCGACCTGCCCCGCCGCACGGCCGGGTCGCGGTGCGCGGCGTCGACCCCGAGGTAGAGGGCGTCGCCCTTGCGCACCCGCGCGTTGCCGATCCGCACGTCCTGGAGGGCGACCCGTCCGGCCAGGAGTTGGAGGGGGCTGTCGTTCCACATGATGTGGTCCAGGAGGTCGTGCGTGGACAGACGCGCGTCCGTGTTGGCGGAGCGGATGCGGTCGTCGGTCAGCAGAGTGCGCATCGTGTTGCCGATGAGGTGGACGGTCATCATGTGGCTGGCGCTGACCACCAGGGACGCCGCGTAGGCGACCTCCTCCAGGGTGAGGTCCGTGGAGCGTTCGAGCATCCAGCTGGTCAGGTCGTGCCCGGGCTTGTCGGCCTTGCGGGCCACCAGGCCGGCGAAGTACTGCTGCAGGCCGGTGATGGAGTCCTCCGAGCGCTGGGAGTTCTCGCTGAAGATGACCGCGGTGAGGTCGTTGAGCATGTGGCCGTAGCTGTCGGGCAGGCCGAAGAGCCGGTTGGCCACCAGGGCGGGGAGCAGCTGGGCGTAGTCGCTCACGAGGTCGGCTTCGCCGTCCTTGACGAACCGGTCGACCAGGCCGTCGGCGATCCGGTGCACGGTGCGGGCCATCGCGGTCATGTCGATCCTGGCCAGCCCGTCCATGATGGGCGCGCGCAGCCGGGCGTGCTCGGAGCCGTCCGCGTAGAAGGCGTTGGGCAGCCAGGTCATCATCGCGACGGTGTTGTCGAGGTCGACGCGTCCCTCGGTCGCCTCGCGCCAGTTGCGGGTGTCCCGGGAGAACAGGTGCGGCTGCTGGAGGACGGCGAGGCTCTCCTGGTAACCGAGCAGGAGCCAGGCGCGCACTCCGGGCTCCAACTGGACCGGGGCGATCGGCCCGTGCCGTTCGCGCAGGTGCTGCCAGAGTTCGGCGCGCCCCTCGTGCGGGGTGGGGTCGTAGAGGCGGACGTGGTCGACCGGGCAGCCCTGGGCGGAGGGGGGACCGGGGGCCTGGGCGCCCTGTTCCGCGCCCGACTCCGAGTTCTGGGATTCACCGTGCTGAGTCGTGGTCATTTCGGGTGGCGGACACCCGGAACACATTCACGGGGCCGCTTCCCTCCCTTCGAGGAGACGTGGCTCTGTCATGGTGACGGGAAGGGGGAAGCGGGAGATCCCGAAATCGCTTCGGGGCGGCGGCCGGGGATCGAGCCAACCTGGTCGTGGCATTCTAGGTTTGTCGACACCCGATTTTCAACAGGAACGGATTATTCGCGTCGTCCCTTTCGTTCCCGGAGTTTGTTTCTTCTCTTTTGTCCCGCGCTGGGTGGCTGTCCCGAGAGTGCCGGATTGTCACTGGTGATCCCTAGAGTTACCTGTGTGAGCGATCGATGGAGTACCGACGAAGTCTGGGCTCTGGCTCCGGACCCCTCTTCACACAAGGCCGCACTCAAGGTGGCCAAGGCGGGATCGTGGCCCCAGAGCGGAGTGGTGGTCGCCGACGGCGGCGGCACCTCGGCGGTCTGGGGTGAGTGCAAGGGGAGCGGGAGCAAGCCCTACCTGGCGGCCGCGCACCTGGACGGGGACGGCGGACCCGCCTACAAGTGCAGCTGCCCCAGCCGCAAGTTCCCCTGTAAACACGTCCTGGCCCTGCTCTCCCTGTGGAGCCAGGACACCGTGGCCGAGCGCGAGGACCGGCCCGAATGGGTCACGACGTGGCTCTCCGGCAGGGTCGCCAGACAGGAGCGCGCGAGCGGCGCGGCCGCGGCCGCCCCGGTCGACCCGGACAGGGCCGCCGCCACCCTGCGCGCCCGGGAGAAGACGGTCGCCGCCGGGCTGGAGGAGCTCCGGCTCTGGCTGCACGACCAGGTGGACGGCGGCCTCGCCGAGGTCCCCAAACTCGGCTACGGGCACTGGGACCGTATGGCCAAGCGCCTGGTGGACGCCAAGGCGGGCGGCGCCGCGTCCCTGGTCACCCAGCTCCCCCAGAACGGCGGGGCCGACCGCTGGCCGGATCGCCTCCTGGAACGCCTGGGCATGCTGCACCTGCTGACCGACGCCTACCTCGCGGGTGAGGACGGCGACCCCCGGTTCCGGGCGGTGCTGCGCTCCCGGGTGGGCATCCCGACCCGCTCCGAGGAGGTCCTGGCCAGCGGTGAACGGGTGCGGGACACATGGCGGGTGCTCGGACACCGTGACGCCATCACCCCGGACCGCATGCGCGGCCGCCGCCAGTGGCTGCACGGGGCCTCGACCGGCCGCCTCGCCCTCTCCCTCACCTTCGCCCCGCCCACCCAGACCCCCGACTCCGCCTTCCGTCCCGGCACCGAGTTCGAGGGCGAACTCGCCTTCCACCCGGACGGCCGCCGGGCGGTCCGGGCCGGCCAGGGAACCGAGGGCCCGGCCTTGCCCCCGCCCGGAGGCGGCATTGACCAGGCCCTGGATTCCTTCGCCGAGGCCCTGGCCGAGGACCCGTGGCTGGAGGCCTGGCCCGTGGTGCTGGAGAACGCGGTCCCAGCCCGAGCCGAGGGCTGGCACCTGGCCGACCCGACGGGCGCCTCCCTGCCTCTGAACCAGGGGGAACTGTGGCGGCTCCTCGCGGCCACCGGCGGGCGCCCCACCACCATCGCCGCCGAATGGTCGCCCGGCACCGGCCTGAGCCCCATGACCCTGTGGGACGCCGACGGAAAGGCAGTCGCGCTGTGAACCCGACCCCCATCGACCAGACCCGGGCCCCCGAGCCAGGGACGACCTCCCCCGAGACCCCCTCCTGGGACCGGCTGGTCTCCACCGCGCTGGTCGGCACCACCCGCCGCCCCGTCCCGGACCTGCCCGACCTCCCCACAGCCACCCGCGAGGGCGCCGCCGGGCTGCTGGACCTGGTCGCCCTGGACGCCGTGCGCACCCGCGCCGGATACACGGCGCACACGGCGGAACCCGTCACCCCCGACGCCCCCGACACACGTCCGGATGTCGGGCCCGCCGCGAACCACCGGCTGGACGTCATCCTCGCCACCCGCCCCGAACTCCTCCCCGAGTGGCTGGGCGCCGCCGCACGGGGCGGACGCAGGGTCAGCCACGTCCATGTCCCCGACCTGCTGGACCGCGCCTCCCGTGACAGCTCGCTGCGCCCCCTGGTCGCCCCCGTCGTCGGGGAACGCGGCACCTGGCTGGCCTCGCACAACACCGCGTGGTCGTTCATCGCACGCGAACCCCTGGCCACCGACGTGCACACCGACGCCGCCTGGCACGAGGGCACCCCGGCGCAACGCCGTCGGTCCCTGTTCGCCCTGCGCGCCACCGACCCGGCGGCCGCCCGCGACCTCCTCGCCGGGGTCCTGCCACAGGAGAGCAGGAGCGAGGAGCGACGCGGCCTCCTGGAGGCCCTCGCGGTCGGCCTCGGCCCCGACGACGAGGCGGTGCTGGACCAGGCCCTGGACGACCGCGCCGCCAGCGTGCGCGGACTCGCCCTGGCCCTGCTCACCCGGCTGCCGGACAGCGCCCACGCGCACCGCCTCCGCGCCCACCTGAGGGCCCATCTCGGGCGCTACCAGGGGCCCCCGCGCGCCGTCGACGTGGTCGACATGGACGTCCCGACCGCCGACCAGCTCCGCGACCTCGCCTTGGTGCCGCCGAAGAAGCGGCCGGAGGCGCGCCGGGCCCGCTGGGAACTCGGCCGCGTCCTGATCACCCACGCGCCGCTGGACACCTGGACCGCTTTCCTGGGAACCGACCCCGCCGGGGTCCTCGACCTGGCCGAGGACGAGCAGGACCTGCGCGAGGCCCTGGCCGACGCGGCCTGCCTCCAGGCCGTCCCGGACTGGGCCCGCGCCGTTCTCGACCACCCCGGGGCCGGGCTGGCCCCGCTGCTCCGCGCCGCGGGTCGCCACCGCGAGTGGCCGCGCACACAGGAGCTCCTGGCCGCGCTTCCGGTCCAGGAGCGGTGCGACCGGGTCGTGGCCGCACTCGGCTCCGTGGAGGGCGCACCGACCACCGGGCGGACCGACCTCCACGTTCTCGGGGAGGTCCTGCACACGGTCGACGCCCCGTGGACACGCGCGCTCTCCGACGAGGTCACGCGCCGACTCACCGGGCCGATCGGGACGCGCGACTCACGCGGCTACCGCTTCCTCTGCGAGGCCGCCGCCGAGCACATGCCTCCCGAACACCTCGACCTCCTGCCCAAGGAACCACCCCACGAGGAGGAGGGCCCCGCCTACCTCCGCCTCCGCGACACCCTCCGATTCCGGCTCGAAATGCACAGGGAGCTCTAGTTGACCACCTCCGCCACCGGCTCTGGCATCAGCACCGACGCCGCCAGCGCGCTGCGCCCGCACGCCGAGCAGACCTACGCCGCCGAGCTCAAGGCCCTGGCCGGGGCCGACGACCGCCAGCGCCCCCCGGGCTGGAGTCTTTCCCCGTGGGCGGTCACCCAGTACCTGCTGGGCACCACCCTCGACGACGGCACCGAGATCACGCCCAAGTACATCGGCTCGCGCCGGGTGGTCGAGGTGGCCGTGGCCACCCTGGCCACCGACCGCGCCCTGCTGCTCATCGGTGTCCCCGGCACGGCCAAGACCTGGCTGTCTGAACACCTCGCGGCGGCGGTCTCCGGTGACTCCACCCTGCTGGTCCAGGGCACCGCCGGGACCTCCGAGGAGGCGGTCCGGTACGGCTGGAACTACGCCCGCCTGCTCGCCGAGGGGCCCTCGGCGGCCGCACTCGTCCCCAGCCCGATCATGACCGCCATGTCGCGCGGTGCGATCGGCCGCATCGAGGAACTCACCCGTATGCCCTCCGAGGTGCAGGACGGCCTCATCACGGTGCTGTCGGAGAAGGCGCTGCCCGTGGCCGAGCTCGGCGTCGAGGTGCAGGCCCAGCGCGGATTCAACGTCATCGCGACCGCCAACGACCGTGACCGGGGGGTCAACGACCTCTCCAGCGCGCTGCGCCGCCGCTTCAACACCGTGGTCCTGCCCGTCCCGGACAGCGCGGAGGACGAGGTCCGCATCGTCACCCAGCGGGTGGAGCAGCTGGGCCGCTCGCTGGAGCTGCCCGAGGTGCCCACCAGCCTCACGGAGATCCAGCGCGTGGTCACCGTCTTCCGCGAGCTGCGCTCCGGAGTCACCGAGGACAACACCACCAAGGTGAAGTCACCCAGCGGAACCCTGAGCACCGCCGAGGCGATCTCCGTGATCACCAACGGCATCGCGCTCGCCGCCCACTTCGGTGACGGGCTGCTGCGTCCCGCCGACGTCGCCGCCGGAATCCAGGGCGCCGTGGTCCAGGACCGCGTCTCGGACGGGGTGGTCTGGCGGGAGTACCTGGAGACCGTCGCCCGCGAGCGCGACGGCTGGGACGACTTCTACCGGGCCTGCCGCGAGGTGGGCGCCTGATGGGACGACCCCGACAGGGCACCGACAAGGTCAGTGTCCTCGGTGTCCGCCACCACGGTCCGGGTTCGGCCCGGGCCGTGGCGGCCGCCCTGGACGAGATCAAGCCCGACATCGTACTGATCGAGGGGCCGCCCGAGGCCGACGCGATCACCTCCCTGGTGGGCGGTCTGGAACCGCCGGTGGCCCTGCTGGTCCACCTGGCCGACACCCCCAAGGCGGGGACGGCGCGCTCCAAGGAGGGCTGGGGGTTCTGGCCGTTCGCGTCCTTCTCCCCGGAGTGGGCGGCCCTGGTGCACGCCCACGGACGCGGAGTACCGGTGCGCTTCTGCGACCTGCCCGCCGCCCACACGATCGCGGAGCGGATCGAACGGGCGGAGGCTGCGGAGGAGGAGGCTGCTCAGAAGGAGGCCGCTGCGGAGGAGTCCGCGGAGAAGGGGGCCGCCGAGAAGGAGGACGCCCGGCAGGAGGAGGACGCCCGGCCCGCGCCCCAGAGCGAACCCCGCAGGGTTCGTACCGACCCCCTCGGGGTGCTCGCCGAGGCCGCCGGGTACGACGACGCCGAACGCTGGTGGGACGACGTCGTGGAACAGCGCGGCGACGGCGAACCCTCGCCCTTCCCGGCGATCGCCGACGCCATGGCGGCCGTCCGTGCCGAGAGCGGTCCGGAGACCGGGCGCGACGCGCGCCGCGAGGCCCACATGCGCCAGACCCTGCGCGCCGTGCTCAAGGAGGGGTACGAACGGGTGGCCGTGGTGTGCGGTGCCTGGCACGCGCCCGCCCTGCGCGACCTGTACGACTACCCGATCAAGGACGACGCCGCCCTCCTGAAGGGGCTGCCCAGGGTGCGGACCACCGCCACCTGGGTGCCGTGGACGCACGGGCGGCTCGCCACCGCCAGCGGCTACGGCGCCGGGGTGACCTCGCCCGGCTGGTACCACCACCTGTTCACCGCCCCCGATCTGCCGATCCACCGGTGGCTCACCGACGCCGCCCGTCTGCTGCGCGAGGAGGGCCAGCCGGTCTCCTCCTCGCACGTGATCGAGGGTGTTCGGCTCGCGGAGAGCCTGGCCGTGCTGCGCGGACGGCCGCTGGCCGGGATCGACGAGGTCTCCGAGGCGGTCACCGCCGTCCTCTGCGAGGGCGAACAGAGCCGGGCCGCCCTGGTGCACGGCCGGATGGTGATCGGCGAACGCCTCGGCTCGGTGCCCCCGGACACCCCCATGGTGCCGTTGCAGCGCGACCTCATGGCCGCGCAGAAACGGCTCCGCCTCAAGCCCGAGGCCTTCGACCGCGACCTCGACCTCGACCTGCGCAAGGAGAGCCAGCGCGAACGCAGCGTCCTGCTGCACCGGCTGCGCGTGCTCGGCGTCGAATGGGGGGTGCCGCGCGCCGCAGAGCACCACTCGAAGGGGACCTTCCGCGAGTCCTGGCGGCTGCGCTGGGACCCCGACATGGACGTGGCGCTGATCGAGGCCGCGCCCTGGGGGACCACCGTGGTCTCGGCGGCCACCGCCCGCGTGGTGGAGGTCGCCGCCGACGCCGAACTGCCCACCCTGACCGCGCTGACCGAACAGTGTCTGTTCGCCGAACTCGGCGACGCGCTGCCCGACGTGCTCTCCCTGCTCACCGACCGCGCGGCCACCGACAGCGACATCACCCACCTGATGTCGGCGCTCCCCCCGTTGGCCCGATCGGCCCGGTACGGGAACGTGCGGGGGACCGACGGCGCGCACCTGCGCGCGGTCGCCCGACAGCTCCTGGCCCGCGTGTGCGTGGGCCTGGCCCCGGCGGTGCGCGGGCTGGACGACGACGCGGCGGCCCGGTTCGTCCGGGCGATCGACCAGACGCACGGTGCCGCCACCCTCCTGGACGGGGACGCGCACGGCTGGACGGAGGCGCTGGAGTCCCTCGCCCGCCGCGACCAGGTCCCGGGGCGGATCGCCGGGAGGGTCAACCGCATCCTCGCGGACGCGGGCCGGATCACCACCGAGGAACTGCACCGCAGGCTCGGCCTCACGATGTCGCCCGGCACCGAACCCACCCGCGCGGCCGCCTGGCTGGAGGGCTTCCTCCAGGGGAGCGGACTGATCCTGGTGCACGACGAGCGGCTGCTCGGCCTCATCGACTCGTGGCTGCTCAGCCTGTCCGAGGAACGCTTCGTGGCGATCCTGCCGCTGCTGCGCCGCACCTTCGGGGCCTTCGGCGCGGCCGAACGCCAGGAGATCGGCACCGCCATCACCAGGGCGGACGGCGGCCGGACCACCACCGCGCGGGTGCGCCGCCCCGTCGACACCCGCCGCGCCGCACCGGCCGTGGCCGCCGTGACCGCACTACTCGAAGGGAGCCGCGCGTGAGTACGGAAACCACCGAACGCGCCCGCCGCTGGCGCCTGGTCCTGGGGGAGAGGTCCCAGTGCGCGACCCTGACCGGGCGCGACCAGACCATGGACTCCGCTCTGGCGGCCCTGTACAACAAGGGCGACGGCTCCGCCGCCTCGGGCGACGACCGCTCCGGTGACCTGGGCTCCTCCGCACCCCGGGTCGCACGCTGGCTGGGCGACATCCGGGAGTACTTCCCGTCCACCGTTGTGCAGGTGATGCAGACCGACGCCATGGACCGCATGGGGCTGCACCAGCTCCTGCTGGAGCCGGAGATGATGGAGGCCGTCGAGCCCGACGTGCACCTGGTCGGGACCCTGCTCTCCCTCAACCGGGTGATGCCCGCCGAGGCGCGGGAGAGCGCCCGCACGATCGTGCGCGGGGTCGTCGACGACCTGGAGAGAAGGGTCGCGCAGAAGACCCGGTCCGTCATCCGCGGTGCCATCGACCGCTCCGCACGCACCCACCGCCCCCGCCGGGTCTCGGACATCGACTGGAACGCCACCATTCGCCGCAACCTGGCGCACTACCTGCCCGAACACAACACGGTGATCCCGCAGACCCTCGTGGGTTACGGGCGCCGCAGCCAGGGCGTGCAGAAGGACGTGGTCCTGGCCATCGACCAGAGCGGTTCGATGGCCTCCTCGGTGGTCTACGCCAGCGTCTTCGGCGCGGTGCTCGCCTCCATGAGCACGCTGAAGACGTCCCTGGTCGTCTTCGACACCGCGGTCGTCGACCTCACCGACCAGCTCACCGACCCGGTCGAGGTGCTCTTCGGGACCCAGCTCGGAGGTGGCACCAACATCAACAAGGCCATCGCCTACAGCCAGACGCTCATCGACCGCCCGCAGGACTCCATCTTCGTCCTGATCAGCGACCTCTACGAGGGCGGCGTCCGCGCCGAGATGCTGAAGCGGGTGGCCGCCATGAAGTCCGCGGGCGTCCAGGTGGTGGTCCTGCTGGCCCTCTCCGACGAGGGCGCGCCGTTCTACGACCGCCAGAACGCCTCGGCCCTCGCCGACCTCGGCGTCCCGGCGTTCGCCTGCACCCCGGACGCCTTCCCGGAGCTCATGGCCGCGGCGATCCAGGGCCAGCCCCTGGACGCCTGGGTCGACAAGCACCTGGACGAGTGAGCCGGCCCCGGGCGGGGCCGAACCCCCTGCGGCCCCGCCCGGCACTCAGTCCAGGCAGAACTCGTTGCCCTCGATGTCCCGCATCACGATGCACGACTCGTTGACCCCGTCGGCGCGCATGACGCGGACGCACTCGGCGCCGAGCGCCTCCAGCCGTTCGCGTTCGGCCTGGAGCGTGGAGAGGCGTTCGTCCCCGACGAGACCGGTACCGGCACGCACGTCGAGGTGCACCCGGTTCTTGACGGTCTTGCCCTCGGGGACGCGCTGGAAGTACAGGCGGGGACCCTTGCCCGAGGGATCGACGCAGGCGAACGCGGAATCCTGCTGCTCGGGCGGGAGCGAGCGGTTGAACTCGTCCCAGTCGGCGAATCCTTCCGGGACCGGTGGCACGACGTACCCCAGCACCTCGCACCAGAACCGGGCCACGCGCTCGGGACTGGCGCAGTCGAAGGTGACTTGGAACTCTCTGATCGTGGTCATCGGCCCACCCTAGACCGCGGATCTCCGACAGCCCAGGGAATATCGCTGGCTCCGGGAGGGCGGATGGGGTTAACCTGCGCCCATGCCGCTCGCGAAAGAGTTGGCCGCCCTCTAGCGGCGGCCTGATCCCTCACAGTTCCGACCGCCGCATCAGCTTCCCTGCCGGTGCGGTCCTTCGGGCTGCCCGGTGTCCTTCTCTCCACACCGGACGTACCCGTGAACACATCTCTGTCCACAGGCAGGGGCGGCGGCACCATCGTGCTCGTCACCGTCCTGCTCTCCACCCTCCTCCTGCCGCTGGCGCTGACCGGGGCCTCCGTCGCGCTGCCCGACATCCAGCGCGACCTGGGCGTGGGGCTCACCTCCGCGCAGTGGGTGGTCAACTCCTACAACGCCTGCTTCGCCGCCTTCCTGGTCAGTGCCGGGTCGATCGCCGACGCGGTCGGGCGCCGCCGGGTCTACGCCTTCGGCGTGGTCCTCTTCTTCGTGAGCGGACTGCTCAGCCTGCTCGTCCAGGACATCGGGGCGCTGGTCGCCCTGCGTGCCCTGGGTGGGGTGGGGGCGGCGGCCGCCGTGGCCGGAGGGGGCTCCATGCTCGCCCTGGCCTTCGAGGGACCGGCGCGCGCGAGGGCCTTCGGGCTGCTCGGTACCGTGCTGGGCGCCGGAACCGCCTTCGGGCCCGCCGTGGCCGGACTGCTGGTCGAGAACCTGGGCTGGCGGTTCGCCTTCGCAGGACCCGCGCTGGTGGCGGGGGCGGTTCTGCTTCTGGTGACACGCGTTCCCGCGATGCGGGGTGACGGACGGCCCGTGGACTGGCTCGGCGGAGCCCTGTTCACCGCCGCCCTGCTGAGCCTGATCGGTGGTCTGGTCGAGGGCCCGAGCCGGGGCGCGCCGGTGCTGGTCGGTTTCCTGGCCCTGTCGGCGGCCCTGTTCGTCCTGTTCACCCTGGTGGAGCGCCGCCGCGAGGTGCCGCTGGTGGATCTCGGCCTGCTCTCCAACCGCCGGTTCGTGGCCTACGCGCTGGCGGCCGCGACCTTCATGTCGGTGCTGGTCCCGCTCCTGGTCTACCTGCCGTCCTACCTGATCAACGTGGTCGGCCTCGGCGCGGGCACGGCGGGACTCTGGTTGCTGCTCATGACCGTCCCGACCCTGGTGCTGCCCGCGGTGGGCGCCGAACTGGCCAACCGGTTCCCGCCCACGGCGGTGGTGGTCGGCGCGCTCCTCCTGCTGGGAACGGGTGTCCTCGGCTTCACCACGCTGGGCCCGGACTCCACCCCGTGGACGGTCATGCTGCCGTTCCTGTTGGTCGGGTCGGGTGTCGGCCTGACGGGCGGGATGATCGACGGCCTGGGGTTGGGTGCGGTCCCGCCCGAGCGGGTGGGCACCGCGGCCGGGGTGTTCAACGCGACCCGGCTCAGCCTGGAGACCGTCTCCATCGCCGTGGTCGGCGCGGCCCTGGCGGTCCTCACCGGCGGTCACCTCGCCGGTCCCGCATTCACCGGGGCCCTGCACGGGGTCGCCCTGTCCCTGAGCGGGTTCGTGCTGGTCGTGGTCGTCGCGGTCCTGGCCCTGACCAGGGCTCCGCGCTCGCGGATCACCGCGGGGGCCTAGGAGCGGTTCGTGATCCGGGGTTCGGCGCCGTGGCGCGCCGGATCCCGGACCGGTCGATCACCGTGGTTCGGGGAAACAAGATCCGCCGATTTCGTGCTTCTCCTGCGGAACTGGGTACCACCTGGGCATCGTTGTGGGCATGATCGGAGGACGCATGACCGACTGGCCGACGGGCAGCTTCGTGTCCAGGCTCGGTCCCCGGACGGTGGACCGCCTCCTCGCTCTCGCGCCGCCCCGGCACATCCCCACCAACCGGGTCCTGATCTCCCAGGGCGACGCGGAGGAACAGGTCATGCTCCTGTGTCCCCCGGAGAACGGCACCGCGGCCGACCCGGCGTGCGTCAAGATCACGTCGGTGCTGCGCAACGGCACCGAGGCGATGTTCGGCATCCGCAGGTGGGGTGACCTGGTCGGTGAGCTGGGCATGTTCCGGGACACCCGGCCCAGCGCCACGGTCACCTCGTGCGCCCCGCACACGATCCGGGTCTACCCTCACCAGGTCTTCGAGGGCTTCCTGGAACAGCACCCCGACGCCTGGCGCGCGATGCTCGCCGTGATGGGGGAGCGGCAGGAGTGCGCGGACCGTCAGCGGGCGGAGTTCGCGGGCTACGAGGTGGAGGCCCGGGTGGCCCGCATCCTGGTCGACATGGCACAGCGGCACGGGGTGCCCACGGAGGAGGGAGTCCATCTCGGGGTGCGGCTCTCCCACACGGACCTGGGAAAACTCGTCGGGGCCCGCACGGACGCGGTGGGTAACGCGATCCGGCGCTTCCGGTCCGAGGGCATCCTGATCACCAGCTACCGGCGCGTGGTGATCGTGGACATGGAGCGCCTGAACGGAGTCTTCGAAGCCGCTTTGTAATCCTTTTTGTCCTGAATTACCGATTGATCGGTGGTCCGACGGTCACCGTAGGCGACAGACTTCACCTGGGCATCACGCCCAACCTCTCGCTCCGCACTGTTCGCGCCCTCCTCCGGTGCCCTCCCCCTGTGCGGAGAGGAGTGGTCGGGCTGCCGGAGTGGTGAGGACGGCACCATTCCGGCAGCTACCCCCCGTCTCCACACCGCCCCGGTGGCCGTCCCCCTGCCACCGGGGATCTTCGTGCCCTCCCCGACGACCGACCACGTCACCCCCGTCGTCCGCTTCTCGACGCTCATGTCGGGTGGCCGCGACATTTGTTGGAAACGGACCCATAACCCGGGCCCAACGGGGAACGACGGCTACGGTGTGTGGTCACGGAGGAACGGGGGCGAGGGTGTTCGAGGGACTGCGAAACGGGATCAGGCGCGCCCGCCAACGACGCGGGTTCGAGCGCGAGACCGCCGTCATCATCGTCAAGTGCACGATCGCGGCCACCGTCGCCTGGGTCGTGGGCACCCTGCTGGGAGCCTCCAGCCAGATCGGATTCGCCCCGTTCACCGCCCTGCTCGTGGTCCGGCCGAGCGTGTACGGCTCCGTGCTCCAGTCCGGCCGCTACGTGGCGGCGGTCTTCGCCGGAGCCCTGCTCGCCGGGCTGACGGGGCTGACGGTCGGAGCCCAGGTGTGGTCCTTCACCGTGCTGCTGCTGATCGCGCTGATCGCCGGACAGGCCAGGTTCTTCGGCGGCCAGGGTACGCAGCTGCCGGTGGTCGCGGCCTTCGCGCTCGCGGGCGGTACCGCGGAGAGCGCCTCCGACCTCGGATACCTCCTGCTGATGGTCTGCGTCGGCGCCGCCTCGGCCCTGGTCACCAACACGGTCATGGCCCCGGTCATCCGGTTCCGGGACGCCGAGAACGCGGTCCGGGACCTCGCGGACGGACTCCGCTCCCTGACGGGGGAGATGGCGCAGGGTCTGCGCCAAGGGGGCGAGGGACTCGACCTGGACCACTGGATCCGGGCCAGCGACGGACTCGACGGTTCCGTCAGCAACGCCCAGGAAGCGGTCCAGCGCCAGGAGGACCGGACCCGGCTCAACCCCCGCAAGCTCGTCGCCGGCGCCCGCATGGACACCCGTGCCCTCCAGACCTACGGCGAGTGGATCTCCGCGCTGAGTCGGGCCTCCCGGCACGTGCAGTCCATCGTCCGGACCCTGCGCACCACCACCCGACGCGGCGCACGCTTCCCGGAACCCGACGACGCCTTCCTTCGGGAGTTCGCCCCGCTGGTCGAACGCGTCTCGGACGTCTTCCAGACCGTGCACGACTCCGAGGAGCCCGGGCGTGCGACCGCCTCCGGCGACCTTCGGGAGAAGGTCGACGAGGCGCTGCGCAAGGTGGACGAGGAGCGCGACGCGTTGCGGGATCGCTGGGACGACCGGAACTGGCCGGTCTACAGCGCCCTGATCACCGACGTCGAGCGGATCTTCGAGGAGATCCACCAGGGCCAGGAGAACACCGAGCGCCACGACCCCGGGTGAGGCCGGACCCGGGGGCGTACCCCGTGTGCGGAGCGGGCAGGGTTCGGACATGGATCGGACACCGACGCGCGCCGGGACCACACGGCCCCTCCTGCTCACCCGAACGCTCTCCCTGCTCGGGACCGTCCTCCTCGTGGGCTCCTGTTCCACGACCGGCGCCGACGGCTCCGGCTCGGGCGGCCAGCCCGGAGACGGGGCGACCGGGGGCGAGGGCCTCGGGCAGCCCGAGACCCTGGCCACCGACCTCGACGTTCCATGGGGGATCGACTTCCTCCCCGACGGGTCCGCCCTGGTCGCCCAGCGGGACTCCGCCGTCGTCGCCCACGTGACCCCGGACGGCCAGGTCACCGAGGCGGGGACCATCGAGGGCGTCCGCCACGGAGGTGAGGGGGGTCTGCTCGGCCTGGCCGTCGACCCGGACTTCCCCGAGCGGCCCCACGTGTACGTCCACCACACCACCGACACGGACAACAGGGTGAGCCGGGTGGAGTACGAATCCGGCTCACTCGGCGGATCCGAGGTGATCCTGGACGGAATCCCAGCCGCGAACACCCACAACGGCGGCCGGATCGCCTTCGGGCCCGACGGCTACCTGTACGTGGCCACCGGCGACGCCCAGGAGACGGACAGCTCCCAGGACACCGACTCCCTGGCGGGCAAGATCCTGAGGATCACCGACGACGGCGAAGCCGCCCCGGACAACCCCTTCGGCAACCACGTGTACAGCTACGGCCACCGCAACGTGCAGGGCCTGGCCTGGGACTCCGAGGAGAACCTCTACGCGACCGAGTTCGGCCAGGACACCCTGGACGAGGTCAACCTGATCGAACCGGGCAACAACTACGGATGGCCGGAGGTGGAGGGGCCCGGCGGCGGTGACGAGTTCACGGACCCGCTCGTCACCTGGGAGCCCGCCGAGGCCTCACCGAGCGGCGCGGCGGTCGCCGGGGACTCCCTGTACGTGGCGGCGCTGCGCGGCGCCCGGCTCTGGGAGATCCCCCTGAACGGCGACGGCACCGTGGGCGAACCGGAGCCGCACTTCGTCGACGAGTTCGGCCGCCTGCGCACGGTGGTCGCCCACCCCGACGGCCAGACCCTGTGGTTGAGCACCAGCAACCTCGACTCCTGGGGCTCGCCCGCCGATGACGACGACCGGATCATGACCGTGCCGCTGGAGCGAACCGGCGACTAGTCGAGCAGGCCCCGGGCGACGACCTCCTCGGCCAGAACACGGCGGATCTCGTCGTCCTCACCCACGTGCCCGGGGTGCTCGGCGTTCTCCCTCAGGCGATCGCGCACCGCGGCCACCACCTCGTCGCTGATCAGGGCACCGGACAGCGGGGCGGCTTCGGCCGCCTCGCGCCAGCGGCGCATCGCGTCCAACCGGCCGTGCTCGACGGACTCGCGGGTGAGGAGGAACAGACCGTCGACGTTGCGGTCGTGGGAGTCCTCGTCCAGCAGGTCCACGTCGACCACGACGACCGGCTGCGGGGCACCGCCGTCGGCGGCGGGCCTCAGGTGGTAGACCCGCCAGACGCGGCCGTTGGTGAGGAACACCCAGTCCACGCCCTGCTCGACGGCCAGGCGCCGGGCCATCTGGATGTTGCGCAGGTCCAGGTCCTGGCCGATCCGGCGTACCTCCACCGGGGCGAACAGTTCGCCGTCGAGGACGATCGCGTAGTCGATCGAGTCCCCGCTGGTGCGGTACTCCGTGGTCAGGTCCTGGTACTTGCTGAAGTTCAGACCGACACTGAAGAAGTCGGCGACCAACAGGCGGGTGTCGCCGTCGTTGGCATCGCGCTCCGCGAGGTCGGCGAGCGGACCGGCGAAACGGTCGACCGCGGCGGCCACCCGACCCCTGACGGCGGTCTCCCAGCCCAGAGTGGTGGTGAACTGGCCCGTCCTGGCCATGACCTGGGTCTCTTCCGTGTCCATGCCGTCCGTTTCCGTGTCTGGGGCAGCCCCGTCACACGGTCTTCTCCGGTGGCCGGGGAACACGCGGACGAGGGGGAGAATCCGCCTCAGATGCTACATCTCCGGTGCGTGACCGCCGTCCCCGAGGGCCCGCGCCAGCGCCTGTTCGGCGTCACGGGCGGCGGCCAACAGGAGTGCGTCCTCGTGGTGCCGTGCCACGAGGTGCAGGCCAACCGGCAGACCGTCCTCCGTGAGCCCTGCGGGCAGGCTCAGGGCCGGGTGCCCGGTGAGGTTGAACAGCCAGGTGAACCCGACGCTCATCACGTCGCCCGGTCCCGAGTGCGGGTGGGCGCGGTTCGGAGTCGTGGGAGTGGCGAGCAGGTCCACGGAGTGGAGGAGGCCGTCCAGCGCCGACTGGTCCCGCTGCCCGACGGAGGCGGGGCCCGTGCTGCTGCCCCGTTCCCGGCGGGTGTGCCAGGTACTCGTGGGATCGGTGAGCGCGATCTCGGACCGTGTCACCGTCACCCCGCGCGACCGGGCCCAGCGCCACAGCGCCCGTTCCGCGAGCGCCACCACCTCCGGCTCCGGATCGTTGAATCCCAGCGTCGGCGACCACGCGACTCGGATGCGTGGAGGCGCGGCGACGGGACGGCCGCCGAGTACGGCGCTCCGGTACAGCTCGACGTCCCCGACCGTGCGCGCGATCGGCCCGCCGACCGTCAGCCCGGCCCGGTCGCGCGCCGGAAGCAGCCCCGTGGTCGGTTTGTAGCCGATCACCCCGCACCAGGCCGCAGGGATGCGGGTGGACCCGGCACCGTCGCTCGCGGTCGCCAACGGCACGGCGCCGGTGGCCACCGCGACGGCCGAACCCGCGGAGGAACCGCCCGGGACGCGCTCCGTGTTCCAGGGGTTGAGGGTGGGGCCGTCGTCGGTGTTCCCCCAGGTCTTCCACGGGGTCCCGGGGCCGGGCACCGAGGTGGCCCCGATCGGTACCGCACCCGCCGCGACCAGTCGTCGGGCCTGGTGGGAGCCGACCCCCTCCGTGGCCTTGACCGCCAGGGGCACCCCAGCCAGGGGGAGGGGGTGGCCCTGGGCCAGCGCCGCGTCCACCCGTGCCGCGCACTCCAGTGCCGCCTCCGGCCAGACCTCGACGAAGGCGCGCAGGTGTGCGATCCGGTCGACGGCCGCCAGAGACTCCCGGACGGCCTCGACCGCGCTCGTCGCACCCTGTGTCACCCTGGCGGCGATCGCGCCCGCCGTGGACGGTGGCTGGTTCTCCATGCGCCCGAGAGTAGGGGCGGCAGCAACGAGGGGCGGTGGTCCGCATCGCCCACCTCGGGCGCCTCCGAGACGTCGACGGTGTCACGGACGGCCCAGTCGTGGGTGGCGCCGAGTGCCGCGCGAGCCTTCCGGGTCATGCCGTGCGGGACGCCCAACTACCAGGGCGCCGTCGGTTGACGCTGTTCAGGCTCACGCGCTCGGACGGGCCGCGGTTGGTCCTCCCGTCCGGTCAGGCTGCACGCGGATGGGACGTCCACCAACTTGCGGTCGTTGGCGGGGTCACGGACGGCCTGGTCGCGGGTGGCGGTGAGTGCGGCGCGAGCCTTCCGGGTCATGCCGTGCGGGGCGTCCACCGCTGCGGAGTCGTTGACGCTGTCCAGAGCCTCGCTTCCGCTGGTCGGCGGACAGGCGCCTCCTCGCTTTCCCGTCTCCGGGCGCTGACTGTTGGTCCGGTCGGCTCAGGCTCGTGTGGCTCCCTCCCGGACGACGCGTCGGTGCAGGAAGGCGAGCACGCCCAGCGTGAGAGTGAGTGAGGCCAGGGCGATCCCCGCCGCGTGGAGGGGTTCGGCCCCGCTGGCCTGGTCGGTCGGCGGTCGGGCGGGATCGTCCGGGGCGGACAGCCTCGCGGCTGTGTGGACCACGGCCCAGCCCACGAAGGCCAGCGCGAGGGCGGCCTCCACGGTCAGCAGGCGGCGGTGGGTGGCCAGGAACCCCCACCCGCTGATGTGCCGGGCAAAGATCTCCTGGGCCCGGGTACGCGCGTGGACCACGCACGCGGCCATGGCGGTCAACAGGAGCACGGCGCCCGCCCCGACCAGGTTGAAGGTCTCCGTGCGCAGCGCGTTCACGGTGAGCGCGTGGGCTCTGCGCGCACTGGTGCCGAGCGTCTCGACCATGGAGACGTAGCGGGAGGCCTCCGGGCTCCGCGCACGGAACGCCTCCACCACCCCGGGGTCGGGGAAGACCGTCTGTCTGGCGGACATGTGGTTCACGTAGGAGTTGTCGGACAGCACCGCCCCGTTGGGCAGCACGATGAGCACGGGTTCGTACAGCAGGGGCAGGGTGCCGCCCAGACGTTCCTCCGCGCCGTAGGTGAACAGGGTCTGTTCGTCGGCGGCGGGCAGGACCCGCACGTCGAACCCTTCGCCCGGAGCACCGTTGACGCCGAGCCAACCGGTCACCCCCTCGACCAGGGCACCGGAGTGGCCGGAGACGGAGGAGGGGAGGAGGACCCGTACGGTTCCCGCGGAACCGTACGGTCTCCCAGTGGGGGAGAGGACCTCCTCCTCGTCCAGGTAGGTGTCGTTGACCAGCAGCACGGGGTTGTCCAGAACCGCGGGACTCCCGGGGACGGATGGGACGATCTCGGAGGGGTGCATCTGGGCCGCCAACACCAGGTCCGCGTCCGCGTCCGTGCGCCGCAGCCACGGGCCGAGGGTGTCGTCCACCGCCTGGTCGTCCGCCCAGCCGTAGTTGGCGCTCAACGCGGGGCGGGAGGTCTGTCCGTACGCGTCATGCACCTCCACGCCGAGCCCCTGCTCCCGGGCCTCCCGGGCGGTGGTGACCACCGAGCCCAACAGCACAAGAGTCAGCGCCAGGGCGGGGACGCGCACCAGGTAGACGGCGGCCACGGTGCCGCGAACCGGCAGCCGCCCCCGGAGCGCGGGCAGGATGCCGGTCGCGCCCACCAGGGCCAGGAACACCGCGTGGGTGAGCAGACAGGCCAGGGTGAGCGCGGCCAGGAAGACCAGTGCCAGGAGCGAGTAGAAGCCGATCTGGTTCCCACCGTTGTGGACGCCGAGGAGCCCCAGCACGGCCACGGCCGACACGGGCAGGACGAGCGCCCACAGCCGCAGGACCCCCAACAGCTCACCGGCGAGCAGCCGACCGTAGGAGTGCCCCTGGAGTCGCCGGACCGCGTGGTCGCGGGAGTCGAGCAGGACCCCGGCGCCCGTGGCGGTGACCGTGGTGAGCATCGCGACGGCCACGAGGTGCAACAGGTGGCCGCTGGCGAGGAAGTGCCACAGCTGGGTTCTCTGCATGCCGGGCGCCTCGGACAGGCCGTGTTCGGCCAGGGCCTCGCGCAGCGCGGGAGCGGCCTCCGGTGCGCCGAACACCAGGTAGTAGCCGTGAGGGCCCACGTCGCCGAACTCTGAGATGGGATGGGTCCGGACGGCGAAGGAACGGCTGAAGGACGGATAGCCCTCGTCCAGCCAGCGGCCGTACCGGGAACCGGGGTCGGAGACCGCCAGGTACAGGTGGGCCAGCGAGGACGGCGTGTGGACGTCCAGGACGCTGTAGCCGATGGCGGCGTCATGGGCGTCGGCGACCTCCTGCACGGAGCGTGCCACCTCGTCGGTGTCGTGGGTGCCGTCGCTCTCGGTGATCCAGACCAGGTGCGGGTCGTCGAGCACGTGAACGGTCTGTTCGGCGGTGGCGGCCAGGAGGAAGGCGAGCAGCGCGGCGAAGGCGACGCACGCCGTGTAGGCGAAGGAGAGGGTCCGGTTGGGCACCTGGCGGTCCTGTCAGGGCGAGGTGGACCCGTGGGGCGGGGAGCGCCCACGGGTTCCCGGGACGGGTCAGCAGCCGTTGCGCCAGTACTGCTGGTTGTTGGCCATGGCCCGCGAGGCCTCGGCTCTGGCCCAGAACCCGGCGGAGGCGTTGACCCGCTCGGTGTGGGTGCCCACGGCGGTGGCCCCGTGGCAGTTCTTCGGGTGGTGGTAGTAGGAACGGACGAACCCCTGACCAGGGATTCCCGTGAGGCTGCGTTCCCACACCCCGCCGCCGACCCGGGAGGTCTGGGCGAGGGCGGTGCCGGTGGTCATGACGAGGACGGCGACCACGATGGCGGACAGACGGAGGAGGGCTTTCATTGGGGCTCCCTGCTGGGGCTAGCAGTCGTTGCGCCAGTAGCTCTGGTTGTTTCCGTTCGCACGCGGTGCGTTGGCCCGGGCCCACTGCCCGGGGTTCCTGTTCACCCGCACGGTGCGCGTTCCCACCGCGGTGGCTCCGTGGCAGGCGGATCCGTGGAGGAAATGGGAGTAGACCTCGCCCGATCCGGGAACTCCGGTGATGCCCCAGAGCCATTCACCGCCGCCCACATAGGAATGCGCGGCCAGCGCTGCCGTTGCGCCGCCCAGGGCGATGACGACGGCGGTGAGGAAAGTGACGAACACACGTGAAAGCGACTTCACGGTGGCCCCTAGCAGCCGTTGCGGAAGTAGGACTGGTTGTTGGTCCAGGCCTTGGGGGCGCTGGCGTAGGAGGTGTGGCCGGCAGCGGTGTTCCTGGAGCGGTCGGTGTAGGTGCCCACAGCGGTCGACCCGTGGCAGTTCTGGGCGTGGTGGTAGTTGGAGTACACGGAGGAGACGGTGACTCCGTGGTGCCAGGTGCCACCGCCCACGCGGGTGCCCGCGAGGGCCGCACCCGTGGCCCCGGCGGTGACCCCCACGACGACGAGAGCGACGACGATTCCTTGGTTGACGGTATTGCGCATTCGAGGACCCCGGTCCTGTTGTTCTCCGTGTCGATGCTCCGAAACGGGGGAGCGACGGAGGAAAGTGGCATCGTCAAGAATTCACGGTTGAAGGGCCGAGATGCTCCGCCCCTCTGAAATCCAGTACTACCGCGCCCTTTTGGGTATTTCTCTTTTGTGGCCGGATGCGGACACGATCCAGACGCCTGGTCGGGGTCGGGGTAATGGGTGTCACGAATCGGTATTCTTGGGAATTGTTCCTTTTGTTCCCGTGGGGTGCCGGATGGTCCGTCCACAGGCTGTGGACAGGCCCCTGAAGAACCGGCCCCTGAAGAACCGGCCCTGCCCCTCCTGGCATCGTCGTGGTGCCCGGCTGGGCTACCCCACCCGGTCCGGGTCGACAACCTTTTGTCCACAACCTGTGGACAAAGTACGGAAGGCCCCGACCCCTGGGGGTCGAGGCCTGCTCCTGGGAGTCAGCCCTGTTCGGGCGCTGAGACCAGGGCCTGGAGCGTGGTCGGTCCGACCTCGCCGTCCACGTACAGCCCAGCCTGCTCCTGGAAGTCCACTACGGCCTCATGCGTGGCCTCGCCGAAGACACCCGGCTCGGGGCTGTGCATCCGGTATCCGTCGGCGCTGAGGTCGTGGCCGAACTTCTCCGCCAGAGCGGTCTGCGCGGCGCCGACCGCGTGGCCCTCGTCGCCCTGGACGACGCTGCCCGCCTCCTCGGCCAGGAACTCCCAGCTGCGCGTGTCGAGGATCCCCGTGACCTTCAGGTCGGTGGCCTGCTGGTAGTCAAGCAGGGCCGCCACGGTGGCCTCGTCGAACCGGTAGTCCAGGACCTCACCCGGCTCGAAGGATCCCTCGTCGGCCAGCAGCCGCTTGGCGACCTCGATGTTCCACCCCATCTCACCCTGCTCGTACTCGGGCCACTCCGCGTCCGCAACGGTGGTGGTGATCCAGTCCGTGTGCGCCACCGGGTCGGTGATGACCATCGACCCCACGCAGAGCGGGTTCTCGTCGAAGTCGCCGTCACGGCTGGCGACGCCCACCAGTTCCCAGTTCCCCTCCTCCCCACGGACCAGGGGACCCCCGGAGTCGGAGATGCACATCTGCGCCTTGTCGGTGGGGTGCTCCGAGCAGAGGTCGCTCCCAGGGTCCATCTCGGCGCAGCGATCGGGGGAGACGACCTCGGTGTCCAGCTGCTGGAGGGTGTCCGGCTTCCCCTCCTCACCGAACTCGTCGAGCATCCCCCAGCCCAGGCCGCGCACCGCGGAACCCGGGGCGGCCGACTCCCCTCCGACGCTGATCGGGGTCTCCTCGACGGGGGAGTCCAGCTTTACCAGTGCGGCGTCGTTGCGCAGCAGGTACTGCGAAAGCGGGTAGTCGGGGTCGTCACTCACGTCCTCCACCTCGTACTCGGGGTGGAGGACGACGTCGACGACCGCGCGCTCGCTGCCTCCCTCGTCCAGGCCGGTGCTGCCCACCCGCACGGTGAGCTGTTCGGGGTCGGTGCAGTGGCCCGCGGTGAGTACCCACTGGTCATCGACCAGCGCGCCCCCGCACAGGTGCTCGCCGCTGTCGTCGTACAGGGCCGCCATGAACTCGTACTCCTCGGTGGCGTCGTCACCACCGATGATCGCGCCCGCCGGGGCCGCAAGGGCCGTCGCTCCCAGAAACGCCCCCGCGCCCAGAACTCCCGCGATCGTCACGCCCCGTCGGCTCCTGCGGCTGTCAGTCATGCCAGACCTTTCCGTCCCGTGTCGCGTCTCCCTGTCACCCCCGAATCTAGGAACCAGGGGCGTCGCGGACATCGACCGCGAGGACCAAACACCCATCCGACGATGGTCGGACACGTCGCGAGGAGAGGGGGCCAGAAGGTGTAGGGGCCGTGGACGCCAAAGGCGGGGTGCCGGTCTCCTCACCGGCCGAGCGAGCGGCGCCGTTAGCCTGTTCGCATGCCGGAACAGCCTCCCTTCAGCCCCACGGTCGCACTGCTGACGTTGGGCCGGGTGTGGGAGGCCGCCTTCAACGCGGCCTTGAAACCACTCGGACTGACCACGCGCAAGTACGGACTGCTGGGACACGTTCGGGGGACCCCGGGCATCTCGTTCAGCGAACTCGCCCGCCGGTCGAGAATCACCGTGCAGAGCGCCCACTCGGCGGTGGCCGCCTTCGTGGCGGCCGGACTCGTCGACGACGGGACCGCCCAGGCCGGGGCCGCGTCGACACTGCGGGTCACCGCCGAGGGCGAGGCACTCCTCGCCCGTGCGGCCGAGGTGGTGGCCAGGCTGGACGAGGAGTTCGCCACGGAGCACCCGGGACTGACCGAGGCGCTGCGCCTCACCATGGCGAGGGCGCTGGCGGGCTCCGACTAACCTTCAGCTAGCCTGAAGGTTATGGAAGCACTGCTGCTGTCCGTCCATGTCGTGGCGGGCATTCTCTTCGTTGGTCCCGTGGCCGTGGCCACGAGCCTCTTTCCCCGCTACGCGCCCGTCACGGGCGCCGCCCGGATCGAGCGAGGCCCCGAGACGGCCCGCCTGCTGCACCGCATCACGCGGGTCTACGGCGCCCTCACACTCGTGGTTCCGGTCGTCGGCCTGGTACTGGCCATCGTCCAGGGCAGGACCTCGGAGATCTGGATCGTCGTCGCGATGGGGCTCACGGCGGTCGCGGGAGCCCTGCTCGTGCTCCAGATCAGCCCGCGCCAGCGTGACGCGCTCGCCTCGCCCGACGACGGCACACAGCTCCGCCGTCTCAGCATGGTGGTCGGTGTCTTCAACCTGCTCTGGGTGGTCGTCGTGGTGCTCATGATCGTGCGCCCGGGATCGGACCACTCATGAACGGACTGCTCCGAACCCTGGCCGCGCTCTCGGCGCTCGAACTCGTCAGCGTCCTCGCGCTGCTGGCCAACCTGGTCACCGTGCACGACGACACGGTCTCGAGCGTGCTCGGCCCGACCCACGGCGCGCTCTACCTCGCGGTCGCGGTCACCGCGCTCCTCGGCCGCGGCCTCACCGCGCGGACCCGGATCGGCGCGGTGGTCCCGTTGCTGAGCGGACCCCTCACCGTGGTGAACGTACGCAGGGAGGCACGAGCCGCATGAGTCTGCGCCACTACCTGCGCCGTCCGCCGTCCGTCCCCGCCGCAGAGGCGGTCCGCCTCGTCGGGGAGGGCGCGCTCGTCGTGGACGTCCGCCGTGAGTTCGAGTGGAAGCGGGCGCACATCCCGGGTGCCGTCCACATGCCGCTGGAACACCTGCGGGGGCGCGCTCACGAGCTGCCCGAGGAACGTCTCCTCATCACCTTCTGCACCGGTGGAATCCGGTCCGCCGGTGCGGCCAACCTCCTGGTGGAGTACGGCTTCGACGCCGTCAACATGAGTCGTGGACTCGTCGAGTGGCGCGCCGCGGGCGGGCCGCTCAGTCAGTGACCGGGGCCCGCTTCGCTCATCCGGTGGGCAGACGGGAACCAAGGGTCAGCCCGAGCCCCTCGGCGTCGGGTTCGACCGCGCTGACGGCCCATGCCCGCTCGTCGAGGCGGGTTCCCTTCGTGGTCGAGTAACCCTCCACCACGAGGATCCAGGATCGGCCGTCCTCCCGCAGGAGCCGGGCGGTCGAAAGGGAGTCGTCGGAGAACACCACGGGGAACGACTCGGGAAGCTGGGCGAGGTCCTCGGCGTCCGTCTCCACGAGGACGCGGGCCCCGGGAAACAGATGGCTGTACCCGGCAAAGGCGGTGGTCGCTGAGCTCATGTGCGTCCCCGGAGAGGGTGGTCCCGAAGTGACCACCCTCCCAGAACACCGCTGCGACCCGGGGTTCCGTTCGAGCGTGTCCCAGAAGGCGGATCATGTGTCGCGGAGGATCGCCACGGAGAGCGGCTGGGGAACGACGGACCGGATCGGGAAGCTCACCAACTCGCGGCCCCACTGCCTTCTCACCTCCCGAAGTGAACCCGGGGACCGGCCCCACTGCTGCTGGGGCACAGCGGACACCGGCGCGTCCTTCCACGCCGCGGGCCTGTGGGGGAGTGACATCGGCTTCCTCGAGGACCGCGCCCTAGGCCATCCCTCTGGTTCTCAGACCGACCTGTCCACTGTGTGGGACCCACGGTTCCCGGTGCTTTCCAGGGTGCGCGGGCCGAGGTCGTTGTCCCCGGTGTGAGCAAAAGGGGAGGAGCCGAATGAGCCCGGGCTGAACGGGTCGGTCGCAGTCAGGGCCCGGCGCGCCGGACTGGCGTCCGGCATCGGGCGTGGATCGTCGATTGGTACCTCGCCCAGGCCGCGCTGTGGATCTCCACGGACCCGGTGAGCACACTTACGTCACCGACATGTGTAATCCACCTGAAAGGATGCCCGCATAATGTGATGTTCGCCATATAGTGAATGTTCGGGGCCAATCCCTGCCGTTGGTCGTGCAAGGCGCCAGTTCACGGGTGTGCGTGGAATCGGAACCCTTTTGGACTGTCGGGACCAAACGGTGAGATGGTCCGGACTGCCTCGGCCTTCCGTTACATATCGTGAGGCCGCAGAGGACGGGGTTCCACCTTGGGGGAAGCCTTGACCTCACGATTCGCGGGTCTCCTGGCAGGCTCGGATCGCCGCCGGGAATGAAAACTACGGTAAGTAGCTAAACTGGGCCTGGGTTCGCCGCTTTACAGGCCCTTCATAAAGCTCGTCATGGTGTGGTAGCTTGCGCCGGTGGTTTTCCGTTGGACCTTCTTTAGTCAAGGGGCGAAGTGGAAATGGAATCGTTTAGGCGCGAGCTGCATGAACAGGGGTACGTCGTAATCCCTGGTCTGGGGGGCGTGGACGACGCCTTCGAAGTGGTTCAATCTTTCGGCGACCTGATACCGCAATACTCGGGCAAGGTCACGCACGAGATCACCTACCGCCCTGGAAACGAGAGCCGTTCGTACTCGCAGAGCACGAACACGATCCTCGCTCACACCGAGGCGCCGGGCTGGCCGAGCAGCCCCGCGTTCATCGCCCTCTATTGCCACCGGCAGGCTCGCTGCGGTGGTGGCCACACCGACCTGCTCCCGGTCGACGAACTCCTGCTGCACCTGGATCCCACTGACATCCGGAACCTGAAAAGCGTTCTGGACTTTCCGGGACCTCCTGGTCTGCCCGGCCTTAAGGCCCCCATGCTGGAGTACACCGATCAGGGGCGGGCTCGACTTCGCTTCAGTTACAACCTCCTGGTGCACGGCGAATTCGACCCGGACCTCGACGCCGTGGCGCAGGAGAGCGGACTCCCGCTCGGCGCCGAGGGCCGCAGGCTGGCCCAGCGCGTCAGCGAGGTGTTCGACAAACACCGCACCCGCGTCCTCATCCCCGACAACGCCCTTCTGATCTGGGATAACCGACGTCTCCTCCATGCCAGGTCCGAGTACGAAGACAAGGGGCGGCACTTCACCCGCTTCTGGTTCACTGATGGGAGCGCCGAATGACCACTGAGCCCTCCGATGACGGATTCGTGCACATTCCGGGTTTGCCGTCATTCGACCCGAATGACGAGGCCGAAAGCGCCGTCATCAGCCGTCTGGCCGGTAACTGGTATCGACGTGCGACGGTGAAACGGGACGAGCCCGACCTCGACAGCCTCTTCGACGAATCCCGGCCTGACTACCCAGAGGCGATCATCCCGTTCTCCGGCCACCCGATCTGGCAGGCACTGCCCGAAGAGAAACGTTCCCGTTTGCTCAGCTGGGCGTGGATCGCCTACAACCGGCACACGGTGATGGCCGAACAGCGTGTGGCCAATCCCGCCTTCGCTCTGGTGATGGAGGGCGAATACCCCTCATTGGGCGGACAGGAGATCGAGATCGCCCTGGCCCAGGCGATGGTGGATGAGCAGTACCACACGCTCATGCACATCAACGCGAACGCCATCACCCGCAAGCGCCGAAAGGACCCGTTCCCCGACGCGTTCCTACCCGCCTCCCACACCGCGCTGGAACACCAGCGGCTGAGGGACGCCTCGTCCGAACGCTGGCAACGCAGCCTCACCACCCTGGCCTTCGCGACCGTCTCCGAGATCTCGATCAACGCCTACCTGGACCTCCTCGCCGATGACCAGGAGATCCAGGTCATCAACTCCACGACCGCCAAGCTGCACAATCGCGACGAGTACTGCCACGCCTCGATCTCCGACGAACTGGCCAAGATGGTCTACGACGTCCTCGACGTCAACAAGCGCCGCTTCTTCCTGGACCGCATGGTCGCGGGCCTTGAGGCGTTCGTCGCCACGGACTACTCGACCTGGGAACGCATTCTCGAGGTCGAGCAGATCCCCGGTCGGGAGCGCATGGTCGCCGAGACCAAGGAGGACACCTCCCGCTCCCGGCTGGTCCGGAACTACAGCGGTCTCCATTCGCTCATGACCGAGATGGACGTGCTGGGGGAGGTGGAGTTCGATTGGGGCACCTCGGTGACCGATCGTTGAGACCGGCCTCCGCCGGAATGCGGTTGCGCCTCCACCTGGCGCGCACCGTGGACCACGACGTGTGGCGTTCGGCCCGGGAGGCGATCCCCGAGCACCGGGCGGTGGTCGTCGAGGTCCGGGCACGCGGTGAGTCGGGGTGGGGGGAGGCCCCCGAGTTCATGACCTCCGTCTACTCCTCGCGTCTGGCCACGCTGATCGAACGGTTGCGAGGTGTCGAATCGACCCTGTCCTCCTGTGACCCCGAACGTCCGGAGCTGACCTGGTCCAGGCTCGCCCCCCTGCTCGCCGACTGCCCGTTCGCCCTCGGCGCGCTCGACGTGGCCTGCCACGACCTGGCCGCCCGACTCGCGGGGATCCCGCTCTACGAACGGCTCGGATGTCCGGACCCCACTGGGAGGCGGTCCGCCTACAGCATCGGCCTGGACGAACCCGCGGCCATGGTCGCCAAGCTTCCCGAATCCTCCGACTGGCACATGTACAAGGTCAAACTCGGCAAGGCCGGGGACTTGGACGTGCTGCGCCTGCTCCGCGAGCGGACCGACGCCCCCTTCTGGCTGGACGGCAACGCGGGCTGGGCCTACGAGGACCTGGCGGCCGTCCTCGGCGAACTGCCCTCGTTGGGGGTGGCCGCGATCGAGCAGCCGTTCTCCGTGGGAGACCGAGAGGCGCAGCTGCGGGCCCGTGAGGTGAGCCCGGTGCCCATCTTCGCGGACGAGTCGGTGACCAACCTGGACGAGTTCGAGCGCCACGCCGGGGACTTCGACGGGGTCAACGTCAAGATCCTCAAGGCGGGCGGGATCACCCCCAGCCTGGAGATCCTTCGGGCCTGCCGTGAGCGCGGCATCTCCACGATGCTCGGCTGCCTGCCGGAGTCCTCGATCGGCGCCAGCGCGGCGGCCCATCTCTCCGGGATGGTCGACCACGTGGACGTCGACACCATCGCCCTGTTGGCCACCGACACCGGAACCGGTGTCCGGCTCGACGGTTCGGGTCGGATCGGCCTGTCCGGTCTGCCTGGGACCGGTTTTCTTCCAGACCCCGCATCCGAGGCATGGGCCGCGGATCCCGAATCCGTGGTCGGACCCATCGTGGCCGTCCCCCTGGGAGGAACACTGGGATGAACGAGACCGACGAAACTCGCGACCACCAGGGCGCGACGGCTCCCGAGGACGAGTGTGCACCGGAACGGGTGCGGACCGTGGTCACGGCCGCACTGGCCTCCAGGGGCGTTCGCGACGCGAAGGAGGTCGCCGATCTGCTTGTGGAGACGTCGCTCCTGGGGATCCACACCCATGGCGTGCGGATGCTCTCCGCCTACATCGACGAGTTGGGCCGGGGTGTGTCCCGCCCGGACCCCTCGCCCCGGACCCTCGGTGACACCGGGCCCGTGGTGCACGTGGACGCCGATGGCGCCCTGGGCGCCTCCGCCGGACTGAACGGCACGCGGACAGCGGTGGAACGAGCCCGGTCCCACGGTGTGGGCGTGGTGGGCGTTCGCGGATCCAACCACTTCGGGGCCGCGGGTGCCTACGCCCGGCGCATCGCCGCCGAGGGGCTTTTGGGGATCGTCACCACGTCGGCAGCCTCACGGGTGGCACCCTTCGGTGGAATCGAGGCGCTGTTCGGAACCAACCCGGTGGCGATCGCCTTCGGCCCGGACTTCTGCCTGGACATGGCCACCAGCCAGGTCTGTTTCGGTGAGATCAAGGAGCGCCGCCGGACCGGCACCGATCTCGAGCCCGGCTGGGCGCTGGATTCCACCGGGGACACGGCGATCCGTCCTGACGACGCGGGGGCCCTGAGCCCGCTCGGCGGATACAAGGGGCACGGTCTGGCCATGGCGGTGACCGTGCTGACGGCCGTGCTCGTCGGTGGCCCGCTCGACTTCCAGATGGCCCACATCGGTACGTCCGAGGACGGGTCCGACCGGGGGGTGGCGCACCTGTTCATCGCCGTGGACCCGGCCGCGTTCGGAGGACGAGAGGCCGCGGAGGAGCGGATGAACGGCCTGGTGGACAGGGTGCGTGCCGCGGAGCCCAAAGACCCCGCCTCCCCGGTCCTCGTGCCCGGCGACCCGCAACGCGAACACGAGGCGCGTCAGAGCGCCCGGGGGCTCGAGCTGGACGGCGCCACCCTCGACCTCCTACGTGTCCTGGAGGCCGAGATGACGGCGGGTCGACAAGGGCGGAAGGTGACCGGATGATCCTCATACTCGTGAGTCCACGCCAGCGGAGACTCGACCTGCGCGCCGCGCTCGGTGAGGACCTGGGCCGGACCCTGCTCATCACGGGTGGACCGTTGCCGACCGGGGCCGAGGACGCGGCGCTCACGGTGCCCTTGGAAGAGTACGGAACCGAGGCCATCGTGGCGGCGGGGCTGCGTCTGGCGGAGCGGTACCCGATCGAACGGGTGGTCTCCTACGCGGAGTCCGACGTCATCGCGGCCGCCCGCCTGCGGGAACAGCTCAGTCTGGTGGGGCAGTCGCCCGCCAGCGCCGCGGCCTACCGGGACAAGGCGCTCATGCGTCGGCACACCGCTGCGGCGGGCCTGCCCGGCCCGCGCTCCTGGTGCGTGGAGAAGGCGTCACAGGTACGGGCCTTCGTCCACGCGCACGGTGTTCCCGTGGTGGTGAAGCCGAGGAGGGCGTCGGGCAGTGTCGGCGTGCGCGTACTGGACGACCACAGGGCGCTGGGGGAACTGCCCGAGAAGCTGCCGGACCACGTCGTCGAGGAGTTCGTTCCCGGGACCGTGGTCCACGTGGACGGCCTCATGGTCGGAGGCGAACCCGTGTTCGCCCTGCCAGCCGTGTACACCGAACTGGGGTGTCTCGCGCACCTGGCCGACCAGGGCGGCGGAAGCAGTCTGCTGCCTCCGGAGCATCCCTGGTACACCCCCCTCGTCGAGGAACTGTGGAACGTCGTGCGGGCCCTGCCCCCCGCAGACGACCTCCTCCTGCACGCCGAGTTCTTCGTGTCGGAGGGAAGGACCCCGGTGCTGTGCGAGATCGCCTCACGAATGCCAGGGCACCCGATTCCACCCATGCTCGACCGTGCCCTGGACACCAGCCTGCAACAGGTGTGGACGCGTGTGGCGGCGGGGTTGGAGTGCGACACCGAGGCGCTCGGGAAGCGAGCAGCAGAAGGGCGGCTGGTCGCCAACTACGGGCTCCCGCCCCGGCTGGGCGCTCTGGCTGCCCTGCCGGAAGCACCGCCGCCGGAATGCGCACCGTGGGTGCGCGACCTGGAGTTCGGTGACGGGCAGGTGTGGGACGCGGACCGTTACGCCCGACGCAAGTCGGGTGACTTCGTCCTGACCTGGACCGTCACCGCCCCGGACGCCGACACCCTCCAGGAGCGGTTGACCCGGTCGGCGGAACTGTTGGAGGCACAGGTCAGGTGGGAGCCACCGCCACGGGACCGAGGACACGAGGAAGCCGTGATGGGGGTGGGCGCCGGATGAACGCTCGCACTCACACCGCTTCCGCCGTCCGCTGGGCGATCACCGAACTGTCCGACGTCGCCGCACGAACGGACCTGGACACCTGGGAGGACCCCGTCGGACGGACCCGGGTCTGGTCCCGTCCGGACTTTCGCCGTGCGACGGAGGAGTTGCCGCCGCACAGGGCGCTCCAGCTCGTGGCCTTCGACCATCGGGGCCCCCGGATGTTCGTGCCGCTGCTCCTCACAGAGCACGCGGGAGGCCTGCTCTTCTACGACGTGCCGGCCATGGCCGGAGACGAGCGCGCCTTCGGGGACTCCGCACGGCTCGGAGCGGACGAACACCCGAACGTGACGGCCACGGAACTGGAGGACGCCAGGACGGCCGCCTACCCCAGCCTCGCCGCGGGAAGCTATGGTGCCCACCACGGAATCCTGGTCCATCCCGCGGCCGACGCCGCCGAGCGCGCGTCACTCCTGGAAGGTCTGCCGACCGCCGTCGCCGAGGCCGCCGAGGAGCTGCGGTGCGCGAGTCACGCGCTCCTGTACCTCACCCCCGAACTCCTGCGTGCCACGGCCTCCCCCGACTCCGAGTACCGAACCGCAGTCCTGGGAGCGGAGAGCGTCCTGGAGTGCTCCGGTGACTCCTGGGGGGACTACCTGGCCTCCCTCTCGACCCGTCGCCGCTCCCGTGTGTGGCGCGAGCGCCGCGCCTACGGGGAGAGCGACGTCGTCAGCGAGATCCGAACCGGACCGGACGCCCTGGGAGAGGACCTCATCGAGATGCGGGCCAATCTCCGCATACGCCACGGGATGCCACCGGACCGGGAACGCTCCGCCGCCGAGTTCAGGTCCTTGGCACGTTGGTGCGGCGACCGTGTGGTCGTCAACCGGGCCTGGCGCGCCGGGACGGTCGTCGGGTTCGTCGTCCTCCTCGTCGACGGGGACACCGTCTACGCCCGCACCGCGGGGTTCGACTACGAGAGGCTCTCCAGCCACCACTACTGCTACTTCAACCTCGTCTACTACGACGTACTCGAATGGGGCCTGCCCCGAGGTATCCGGCGCCTGGAACTGGGCCTGTCCGCCTATCCGGCCAAACGCACGCGAGGATGCGGCTTCGAGCCCCGTTTCGGACTGTTCTCGTTCGGCCCGGACAACCCCCTGGAACGGGTCCTCCGCGCCCAGGACACCGGTGAGCGGAGACGACTGGTGCAGGAGTGCGGATCCGGTATGGCGCGGACCGACCTGGACGTCACGGAAGGAACACCATGGATGTGACAACGGAGGCCGTCTGGATGGACGGCGAGATCGTCTCGGGCCCCGAGGCGATGGTCCACGTGATGACGCCGAGCCTGCACTACGGCTGGGGCGCCTATGAGGGCATCCGCTTCTACACTTCGGACGACCCGGAACGCCCCGGCCCCCTCATCTTCCGCCTGGCCGAACACCTGAGTCGTCTGGAGGCCTCCTCCGAGGCCCTGGGGATGAGCCTGCCCCACAGCCAGGAGGAACTCATCGCCGCGTGTGTCCAACTGGTGCGCCGTAGCGGGCTCTCCGAGGGGTACCTCCGGCCGCTGGTGATGCTCAGGGCCGGCGCGATGTCGGTCGCGGGCCAGATCGACGACGTCAGTGTCGTGATCGGCTGCTGGACCTGGTCGGGCTATGTGAGCGACGCGGACAGCGGTATCTCCGTGCGCACCAGCTCCTGGGTGCGGTGCGCCGCGTCCCAGATCCCACCCAGCGTGAAGTCGACCGGCGGGTACCTCAATCCCTCCCTGGCGCGGCTGGACGCCGTTCGCGGAGGCGACCACGAGGCGATCTTGCTGAACCAGGAGGGCCGGGTCGCCGAGGCGTCCGCGGCCAACGTCTTCGCTGTCATCGACGACACGCTCGTCACGCCGCCCCTGAGCGAGGGAATCCTCCCCGGGATCACCAGGGACGCCGTTCTCACCCTGGCCGAGGACCACGGGATGCCGACCCTGTGCCGCCCGGTCGAACCCCGTGAACTGTCCGGAGCCGAGGAGGTCATGCTCGCCGGAACCGCCATGGAGTTGGCCCCGGTCGTTCGGATCGACGGGAGCCCGGTGGGCCAGGGACGTCCCGGGCCCTGGTACGCGAAGTTGCGCGGCGCGCTCGACGGCGCCTTCCACGGCCGGTGCGAGGACCACCAGGACTGGTCCACCGACTGCTCGCCGGACGCCCCCGCACCGAGCCCGCTCACGTCGGGTAGCACGGCTTCCGGGTCATGAGGCCCTCGGCCTTGGTCAGGGCCTATCTGCCCAACACGCGGTCGGGCAGGATCCTCTCGTGCGGTGCGGCGCTCGACTCCCTGGGGACGGGCCTGTTCCTGAGCCTCCTCCCGGTCTTCCTCGTTCGTTCCCTGGGAGTGGAACCCCTCTACGTCGGTCTGATCATCGGGTTCGCCAACCTCCTCGCGCTGTTCGCCTCGGTCCCCACGGGATGGCTGTGCGACCTCCTGGGCGCGGGCCGTGTCTGGAAGGCACTCGTGGTCGTCCGGATGGTCGGCTACTCGGGGTTCCTGTTCGTGGACTCCTTCCTGGCCTACGCCCTGCTCACCTGCCTGCTCGTGCCCCTGGACCGGGGGAGCGGGACCGCTCAGCAGGCGTTCGTGGTGCACAGCGAACCACCGGGAGAACGCAGCCGATCGATGGCCGGGGTGCGCACCGCGCGCAACGTCGGGATGAGTGTCGGGTTGTTGCTCACCGGCGTGTTGCTGGGGCTGGGCACGGACTGGGCCTTCCAGCTCGGCTTCCTGTTGAACGCGCTCTCCTACGCGGCGCTGTGGGCCGCCGTTGCGGCGGTCGCCCGAACGGGCGCGGTCATGAAGAGTGCCGAGCAGGGGGAACGCCCCACGGCCGCCGACGGATCCTCGGAGCAGGAGGTCGATCAGGGGCCGTCCCCGTTCCGGAACCGCCGCTACCTCACCCTGGTCGCCGGGGACACCTTGGTGCTGCTCCACGACTCACTGCTCTTCACGCTCTTCCCGCTGTGGCTGGTCAGCCGAACCGAGGTCCCTGACGCCATGGTCGGCCCCCTCCTCGCGGTCAACACCGTGCTGACCGTGCTCCTCCAGGTGCCCCTCACCCGCTGGGCCAAGGACCACGACGGTGCTCGCAGGACGGTCATCGCCGCAGTGGGGCCGCTGCTCGCCTGCTGTCTGCTCTTCGCCGCGGCGGAGGCGAACGCGGGCCTTTGGGGCGCCACCACGCTCGCCGTGCTGGCCATCCTGTTCCTCACGGTGGGCGAGAACCTGCATTCGGTGGGTTCGTTCGAGCTCTCCCACAGGATGGCGCCGCCCGCACTCATCGGTCGGTATCTGGGAGTGTTCAACCTGGGCAACTCCGTGCAGTTGACCATCGGCCCGCCCCTCATGACGGCGGTGGTGCTGCGGGGCCCCGCCGGGTGGATCGTGCTCGCCGGAGCCTTCGCCCTCGGCACGCTGCTCATGGCCGCGGGCGCGCGTCGTTCCGGTGAAAGCGCCACCGCGCGAAAGGAGAAGATCTCGTGACGACTACCGAGCACGTGCTGGTGGTGGGCGGTGGGATGGAGATCCCGGGCCTGCTTCGAGAACACGTCCCGGGCCTGCGGACCTCGGTCATGTGCCAGATGTACGTCGTGCCCAGGCTTCGCGACGTCGACAAGCACGCCAGGGTCCTGGCCTTCCAGAGCGACAGTCCCGACAGCGAGTGGATCGGCGCGGCTCTCGGTATCCACCGTGACGACCCCTTCACCCGGATCGCGGCCTTCTCGGAGCGCGACCAGCTCCGAGCGGCACGCCTGGCGGAGGCGCTCGGGCTGGCATGGCACCCGGTCGAACTGGTCAGGGCCGTCTACGACAAGGAGCTCACGCGGCGCATCCTGGCCGACGCGGGAGTGGAGAAGGTCGTCGCGCGGCGATGCGCCAGCGGTGACGAGGCCGCCGACTGGGTGGGTGGGAACCCCGGGCGGTGGGTCCTCAAACCCGTGGACGGCACCGGCAGCGCCGGGGTCTCGGTGGTCTCCACCCCCGAGGAGGCCCGGCTGGCCTACGCCCGGTGCTCCGAAGCAGACCATTCAGGGGACACCGACCGTGCCCAGGTCCTGGTGGAGGAGTACCTCACCGGACCGCAGATCAGCGTCGAGTCGTTCTCCGAGGGCGGTGAACACTGTGTGGTGGCGGCGACCGGCAAGTTCTCCCACCCCGGCTCCCTGGTGGAGATCGGCCACGTCGTCCCCGCCCTCATCTCCGAGAGCCAGAGGGAGACCGTGGGGCGCTATCTGCCCGAGGTGCTCGACGCCCTGGGCGTGCGCGACGGCACCTGCCACACCGAACTGGTCCTGACGGATGCCGGGCCACGCCTCATCGAGACCCACCTGCGCCTGGGCGGGGACGACATCCCCGCCCTGGTCAAGGGGGCGACCGGGGTCGACCTCGTGGACGCCATCGTCCGCCAGACGGTGGGTGAACGGGTCCTTCCTGAGATCCGCGAGCGGCTCTCACAGCAGCCGGAGCAGGCTGAGGCGATCTGGTTCGGCTCCTCACCCTGCGAGGGCCGAGTCGTGCGGGTCGAGGGGGTGGAGGAGCTGAAGGCCCAGGACGGCTTCGATGTCGAGTCCTACGTGAGCGCGCAGGACGATGTCCGGCCCATGGAGGACTCCCACGCGAGGATCCTCCAGATCAGGGTGCAGGCACCCACGTCGGAGGAGGCCGTGCGCAAGGCCTACGAAGCGGTCGCCTCGTGTCGACTGGTGCTCTCGGTCCCGCTTGTGGGGGGCACCGCACCCGACGAAGCTGTGTGAACGAGGAGTGGTGAGGTCCGCCGTCCCGCAAGCCGTGGTGACGGCGGACCGGAGCCGCGTACGCGCGCGACACCGGGATGCCCGCCGGGGCCGCGAAGGCGCCGGGACGCCCGTGGGCTCCTACTGGTCTCCGCGCAGGTAACGAGTCACCATGTCCACCAGCTCGTTCTCGAACGTCTCGACCGGTTCGCCCTTCAGGTCGGCCATCCGCCTGTGCGTGTTCATCTCCACCGTGGTCACGATCAGCTCGGCGGCGGTGTCGAGGTCCCGCACGCCGACATCCGGGTGCCGGGCGAGGAGATCGCGTACCTGACTGACCCGCAACCTTTCGTGCCGGTCGATCGTGTCGAGCACTTCCCGTGAGAACGACGCCTCCTCGATCATGATCCGCAGCAGCTGCGGATCGTCGCGGTGGTTGTCGATCGCGTCGCGGACCAGTGCCCGGACGACCGTCTCCAGTCCGCCGGCGGACAGATCGAGCTGATCGGCCTGGGCCCACCTGCCACGTTCCATGTGCCGCACCAACAGCTCGGCGAGGATGGCGTCCTTGTTCGGGAAGTACTGGTAGAGCGAGCCGATGGAGACCCGGGCGCGTTCCGCGATGCGGTTGGTCGTGCCAGCGGCGTAGCCGTTCTCGGCGAAAACGTGAGCAGCGGCGGTGAGGATGCGCTCACGGGTGAGCTCGGCGCGCACCTGGACGGGCTTGCGACGTGGCTGGAGACGCCGATCGGCGGGTGGCATCCGAAGGTCCTCCCCGGGTGTGAAAAGCGAGTAGTCAAAGAGCTGAGCCATTGCTCATAATAGGGCCATGAACTGCGAAGACAAGATCCTCATCGGTGTCGGTGGCGCGCTGTGATCCCCCGGGTGTCCCTGCCCGAGTCGCGCACGATGATCACGCTGGAGGTGCGTCGCCGCGAGTTCCTCACACCGGGTTTCGCGAGCGTCACCCTCGGCGGACCGGCCGTGCGGGACCTGACCGTCGTCGGCAACGACCAGGCGGTTCGTCTGTTCTTCCCCCGCGAAGGGCAGACCGCGTTGCGGATGCCGACCATCTCGAACGAGGCCTGGATGGCCCAGTTGATGGTGATGCCGAAGTCGGTCCGCCCGTGCGTCCGCAACATGACGATTCGGCGTGTGCGGCCCGCGGACGACGAGATCGACATCGAGTTCGCCCTGCACGGTGACTCACCCATGTCGTCCTGGGTGCGCCGGGTCGAGCCGGGTGACCAGGCCGGGATCTTCGACATCGGCACCACGTACCGGCTACCGGAGCACGCGGAGGGACAGCTGCTGGTCGGCGACGAAACCGCGTTGCCCGCCATCCTGTCCATCCTCGACGGAACGCCTTCGTCGCTGCCCACGGAGGTCTACCTGGAGGTGGCGACCGCGGCCGAGATCCGGCCCGTCGAGGCCCCCACTGACGTCCGCGTCCACTGGCTCTGCCGGGACGCCGAGAACCCGCGGCCGGGCACCTTGGTGCTGGACGCGGTGCGTGGGGCGTCGCTGCCATCCGGTCGCTTCTACACGTGGGTCGCGGGAGAGTCCCAGATGGCCACGACCGTGCGTCGCCACCTGGTCAACGATCGTGGCGTGCCCAAACGGGACATCTCGTTCGTCGGCTACTGGCGTCAGGGTCGGTCCGCCCCCGGCTGAGGACTCCGTCCACCACCGGTTGGACGCTCTGAGCCGACCGACGACGGTGGAAGAGGTCGAGACACGGCCGACACGAAAACGGCCCCTGGTCTGCGAACCGAGTTCGCGACCAGGGGCCGTCTTTCGTACGGAGCGGATGACGGGAATCGAACCCGCGCTATCAGCTTGGGAAGCTGAAGTTCTGCCATTGAACTACATCCGCGTCGGATCGCCCGGAGGCTGACCAACGCTCGCCATCCTAGCCCAACTCTGGGCCCGGTGGGCAAGTCGGCGGGGTGTCGAGTGCGACCCTCGGCCCGTTCTCGCAGGCGGTAGGTTCGGAGCGTGCTGCTCTCCGATCGCGATATCAGGTCAGAAATCGACTCCGGGCGGGTCCGGATCGATCCCTTCGAACCCACTCTTGTCCAGCCGTCGAGTATCGACGTCCGCCTCGACCGGTTCTTCCGGGTCTTCGAGAACCACAAGTACCCCCACATCGACCCTTCGGTGGAGCAGCCGGATCTCACCCGGCTCGTGGAGACCGACGGGGAGGAGGCCTTCATCCTCCACCCCGGTGAGTTCGTGCTGGCGTCCACCTACGAGGTGGTCACCCTCCCGGACGACATCGCGAGCCGTTTGGAGGGCAAGAGCTCCCTCGGGCGGTTGGGTCTGCTGACCCACTCCACTGCGGGGTTCATCGACCCCGGGTTCTCCGGGCACGTCACCCTGGAGCTCTCGAACGTGGCCACCCTCCCGATCAAGCTCTACCCGGGGATGAAGATCGGCCAGCTGTGCATGTTCAGGCTGACCTCGCCTTCTGAGCGTCCGTACGGCTCGGCCGCCTACGGATCCCGCTACCAGGGGCAGCGCGGACCCACGCCGTCGAGGTCGCACCAGAACTTCGCGCGGACCCGGATCGTCGGGGGGTAGGGGTCCGCTCTGGGCACGGAGAGGCCCTTACGTTACGGTTATGTACTGACACGTTCTGTCGCATTTGGTGCTTGTCGCCGGATTGTGATCCAAGTCGCCTCCATCTGGCTAGTGGCATAGATCACATATAGGTGTTCTGTGGCGTCGGCAACCCGTGCCACAGGTCGACGGACGGCTTTTATGGCGGTTAAACATGTTATCTGGTAGTGACATGCCGCCTGAACTGTGCGTTCACATCTCGGTAAGGTGGCGCCCCGACGTGAACCAGGTAGTGGTTACGCCCGATTCGGGTGCGCACGAGGGGGCTCTGCGCGGACCGGCTACCTGAGGTAACCGCAGGCCGAGCGCAGGGTTATCACGCCCCGCTCGGCCTCGCGACAGGGACAGCCCCTTAGAGGAGACCGTGCCAGTAGTACGCGCAGACCACTTGTACAAGGTGTTCGGTAGGCAGTCGAAGGCGGCCGTCGAACGGCTCGCCGACGGGAGCCACCGGGACACCATCGCCGACCTCGACGTGACCGCTGCCGTCATCGACGTGTCCTTCGAGGTCCAACCCGGCGAGATCTTCGTCGTCATGGGCCTGTCCGGATCGGGTAAGTCCACCCTGATCCGGATGCTCAACGGACTTCTCGACTCCACGGCCGGATCGGTGGAGATCGACGGCGTGGACATCACCACGCTCAGCAGGAAGAACCTGCTCAAGCTCAGGGGCGAGAAGATCAGCATGGTCTTCCAGCACTTCGCCCTGCTTCCCCACCGGACGGTGCTGGAGAACGCCGCCTACGGGCTGGAGCTGCGCGGGTTCTCCCGCGCCGAGCGCTTCGCCAAGGCCAAGGAGACCCTCGCCCTCGTGGGGCTCGAGGGCTGGGAGGACAAGCTCCCCCAGCAGCTCTCCGGCGGCATGCAGCAGCGCGTGGGCCTGGCCCGCGCCCTGGCTGCCGACACCGACATCATCCTGATGGACGAGGCCTTCAGCGCGCTCGATCCGCTGATCCGCCGCGACATGCAGACGCAGCTCCTGGAGCTCCAGGAGACGCTGGGCAAGACGATCATCTTCATCACCCACGACCTCAACGAGGCCATGCGCCTCGGCGACCGGATCTGCGTGCTCCGCGACGGACGCGTGGCCCAGATCGGTGAGGCGTCGGAGATCCTCAACGCGCCCGCGAACGAGTACGTCGAGCGCTTCGTGGAGGACGTCGACCGCAGCCGTGTGCTGACGGCGGCCGAGGCGCTCGCGGACGTTCCCGTCGACGACGGCGCCCCGCAGGTCACCGCCGACACCCTCGTCGCGGACCTGTACACCAGCGTCGCCACCGAGAACGGCCTCCGGGTCGTCTCGGGTGACGGCGAGGTGCTCGGCATGGTCACCCGGGAGTCGGTGCTCGCCGCCTTGGTCCAGAGTGACACCGCGGAGGTGGCCAAGTGACCCCCGTCAACTTCCCCCCGTCGCTGCCCATCGGTGACGGCTTCGAGGCGTTCAACTCCTGGCTGAAGAGCCACTTCGGGTTGTTCTTCGACCTCACCGGCGACTTCATCCGCTGGGCGGTCTCCGTCCTGGCCGGGTTCTTCGTCGAGCCGGGGGCCGGACAGCTCGCCTTCATCGCGGCCGTGATCATCGCGGTCCCGCTGGTGCGATCGCGCCGGATCCCGCTGCTCGCCATCGTCGTGGTGGTCTCGCTCCTCTACATCGCCGAGGCGCAGTTCGCCCTGGTGACGGGCTTCATCAACAGTGTTCCGGGGCTCTTCGTCTGGGCCATGAACCTGTTCGACACGAACGTCGAGCCCACCTTCGTCGTCTCGCTGGTCTTCCTGATCGCGACGGCGGCCCTGGGCATGGTCGACAGCGCCAACCGCGTGCGCACGGGAATCGTCGCCGGTGGCTGGCTCGCGCTGGTGCTGCTGGGCTGGCTGGTCCTGCCCATGCTGGTCACCAACCCGATGTCCCTGCTGATGATCCTGCTGCTGAGCCTGCTCGCGCTCTCGGTGGCAGGCTGGCGCCTGGGCGTCTTCGCCCTGATCGCCCTGACCGTCGTGGCCTCCGTCGGCCAGTGGTCCAACGCCATGGACACCCTGGGCCTGGTCCTGGTGGCCAGCCTCATCGCGGTGGTCATCGCCATCCCGATCGGCATCCTGGCCGCCTACAACGAGTACGTCAGCAAGGTCGCCAAGCCGGTCCTGGACCTGATGCAGACGCTCCCGGCGTTCGTCTACCTGATCCCGGCGATCTTCTTCTTCTCCATCGGTGCGGTGCCCGGTGTGGTCGCGACCATCGTGTTCGCCATGCCGCCCGGTGTGCGTCTGACCGAACTCGGCATCCGGCAGATCGACAAGGAGCTCGTCGAGGCGGGTGAGGCCTTCGGTGCGCCCAAGCGCAAGATCCTCACCGGCATCCAGCTCCCGCTCGCCCTGCCGACGATCATGGCGGGCGTCAACCAGGTGATCATGCTGGGCCTGTCCATGGTCGTCATCGCGGGCATGGTCGGCGCGGGCGGCCTCGGCAGCCAGGTCTACCAGGGCATCACCCGCAACGACGGCGCGCTCGGTTTCGAGGCCGGTATCGCCGTGGTCATCCTGGCGATCTTCCTGGACCGCCTGACCGCCGCCGTCACCCGCAAGAGTCCCCAGGCCAGGGTCAGCAGTTCGTCCTGACAACGGTTTTTTCGCAGCAGTCCTGATGGAAGGAATCCAGATGTACAGCCGTAAGCGCATGATGGCCCTGGCCGCGGCCGGTATGAGCGGGGTGCTCCTGCTGACCGCCTGTGGCGGCAACGGGGAGGACCTCACCGGTGGCTCCGGCGAGGACCAGAACGGCGGTTCGGGCACGGGTGACGACCTCCAGGACGTCAACATCGCGCTGATCGCGTGGGAAGAGGCGATCGCGGTCACCCACATGTGGGAGGCCGTCCTGGACGAGAAGGGCTACAACGTCGAGGTCACCGACGTCGACGTGGCCCCGATGTACCAGGGCGCCGCCAACGGCGACGTGGACCTGTTCCTCGACACCTGGCTCCCCGCCACGCACCAGCAGTACTGGGACGACTACGGGGACCAGCTGGAGGACCTCGGCTCCTGGTACGACAACGCGATCCTGACGCTGACCGTCCCCGAGTACATGGAGGACGTCAACTCGATCCCCGACCTGCTCGACCACGCGGACGAGCTGGACAACCGCATCGTCGGCATCGACCCGGGCGCCGGTCTCACCGAGACCACCCAGAACTCCGCCATGCCGGGTTACGGTCTGGACGACGAGTTCGAGCTGGTGACCTCCTCCGGTGCGGCGATGCTCGCGGAGCTCGACTCGGCTATCGCCGACGAGGAGCCCATCGTCGTCACGCTGTGGCGTCCGCACCCGGCCTACGCCAAGCACGACCTGAAGGACCTCGAGGACCCCGAGGGCCTCATGGGCGACGCCGAGACGATCCACGCGGTCGGCCGTGACGGCTTCGCCAACGACTACCCGCAGCTCGCCTCCTGGCTCGAGGGCTGGGACATGAGCGACGACGAGCTCGCCAGCCTGGAGGCGCTGACCGTCGGTGACGACGTCGACGACCCCGACGCCGGTGCCCGCCAGTGGCTCGCCGACAACCCCGAGTTCCTGGAGCGCACCCTGGGCGACGACGCCGAGGGCCTGAACTTCTAGGACCCACAGTGTGGACCCCGTCACGGGGAGTGCCACACGTCCCGTTTCATGGGTTAGACATGCGATGACGGCCGCCTTCACGAGCGTGGGGGCGGCCTTCGTCTGCGCGAGGTTGTGAGGGAGCTTGACATGAAGAGGCGAGGTACGGGACTGGCCGCCGCTGGTCTGAGCGGTGTGCTCCTGCTGTCCGCCTGCTCGGGGGAGGCGGACTCCGGAGGCCCGGACGACGGTGACGACCTCCGGGAGGTCAACATCGCGTTGATCGCCTGGGAGGAGGCGATCGCGGTCACCCACATGTGGGAGGCGGTCCTGGAGGAGAAGGGCTACGACGTCACCGTGACCGAGGTCGACGTCGCTCCGGCCTTCCAGGGAGTGGCCGACGGCGAGCTCGACCTCTACCTCGACATGTGGCTTCCGGTCACCCACCACGAGTACATGGAGCAGCACCGGGACAGCATCGAGAGCCTGGGCTCCTGGTACGACAACGCCGTCCTCACGCTGACGGTCCCGGAGTACATGGAGGACGTGCGGGAGATCGACGACCTCCCCGCGCGCGCGGACGAGCTCGGCGGAACCATCGTCGGTATCGAACCGGGCGCCGGTCTGACCCAGGTCACCCGCGACCAGGCCATGCCCCTGTACGGGCTGGAGGAGGACTTCGAGCTGGAGACCTCGTCGGGCGGGGAGATGATGCGGCGGCTGGACGAGGCGATCCTGGAGGAGCGGCCGATCGTCGTCACGCTGTGGCGTCCGCACCCGGCCTACGCCCAGTACGAGCTGCGGGACCTGGAGGACCCGCAGGGCGGGATGGGCGGCACCGAGGGCCTGCACTCGATCGGGCGCGCCGGGTTCTCCGAGGACTACCCGGAGCTGGCCGAGTGGATGCGCAACTGGACCATGGACGACGAGGAGCTGGCGTCCCTGGAGGCGCTCACGGTCGGTCCCGGTGTCACCGACCCGGCGGCCGGGGCGCGTGAGTGGCTCGCCCAGAACCCGCTGTTCCTGGAGCGCACGCTGATGGACGCCGCCGAGGGTCTGGAGTTCTGACCCGCAGGACGCGGACCACCCGGATGACCCGGACGGTTCGGACGTGACGACGGGGCCGCCTCCCGGAGGGGAGACGGCCCCGTCGTGTGTTCGGTGGCAGTGGGTTCAGGGGGCGTAGTAGCCGCCCTGGGCGCCACCGATGCTCCCCTGGTTGGTCTGGCCCGGCTTGTCGCGCCGGGGCAGCGCGTAGGCGGACAGGAGCCCGCCGAGGAATCCGAACAGGTGCGCCTGCCAGGAGACGCCGGGGTGCTGGGGCAGGACCCCCCAGATCATCGTTCCGTAGAAGATGACCACGCAGATCATGATGACGATGTCGACGGTCCTGCGTTCGATGATGCCGCGTAGCACCGTGTAGCCGAAGTAGCCGAAGACCAGCCCGCTGGCACCCACCGTCACGACGTGTGAGGGGGTGAACAGCCACACGCCGACGCCGCTGACGACGGCGATGATCAGTGTGGTGAGCAGGAACCGGCCCAGGCCGCTGAAGGCGACGAGGGCTCCGAGCACCAGGAACGGCAGTGAGTTACCGATCAGGTGGGCGAAGTTGCCGTGCATGAAGGGCGCGGTCAGCACGGTCCAGGGCGCGTCGGGGTTGCGGGCCTGGATACCGAACTGCCGGTCGAGGTGTCCCCCGAGCGGGGTGTCGATGATCTCGAAGACCCACATGGCCGCGAGCATGCCCGCGACGGTCAGGATGGCGGTGATTCTGGACTGCTTCACCCCATCGAGACTAGATGAAGCAGGCTTGCGTCGGTATGTTCCTGGGGCGCGTGTGGGCGAAATGATCTGTTGTGTTCACAGATGACTGCTCTGTCGCGGCCGTTCGGAGTCGTGCGGTGGCGCGCCCGAGGGCCTCAGGAGGTCAGGGACCGCTTGCGCGGCGGGATGCCCGCGACCGCCATGAACGCCTCCACCCTGGCCGGGTTGGTCATCCCGGTCAGCGGCAGGTAGGTGCGTGAGGCCCGGCGGCTCTTCAGCGAGGGGAAGCGCTTGGGGCGCCCGGTGTGGTCGCACAGGCCCAGGGAGCGGATGCGGCCGGGAAGCACGTAGTAGGAGCCGATGTCGACGAACGGCACCCGGACGACGTAGGCGCCGCGCTCGTAGCGGAACTCGTCCTCGGAGACCTCCAGCACCGGCGCCTTGATCCGGTGCCCGTCGAACGCCGAGGCGGCGCCGAGGAGCGCGAGGATGACGCCGAGCACGATGTTGGCCCAGTGCCCGGGGTCGACGGCCACGACCACGACGCCCAGGGTCAGCAGAGCGTAACCACCCCACAGCTCCACGTACTTGCGGCCTACGGGGCAGACCAGGCGGACCGGTTCGGACACGGCGGATGCCTCTCTCGCTGGGCGGGGCGCTGAGGATGACGGAAGCCGTCACTGGGAACCCTATCCGCTTCGCGGATACGGCCATCTCGGTTTCGGTCAGTTCGAGCGTGGGGTTCAGGACAGGCGCAAGGAAGTTTCGTCCCCTGTGTCGCTTTCCATCAAGTGATGATCGGGTTGTCCCATGAATTTTCATCGGATTCCAGGAGGGGTGCGGAGGGGGAGAAAGATGCCGCCCAGTGTGCGAATTAGGCCGTATGCGAAGTTATGTGCTGTTTGTCCTGTTCTCTCTCAGTAGTTGCGTGCTCCGAGGCGGTAGTTAAACGTCGTTTACGTTTGTGCTTTTGCAGTGGAAGGCCTTCGTTGATCCCCAATACTTTTCCGGTGTGTCCGAATCCCGCCGTCCTGGGGCCCGGTCGCCAGTGTCCGCTTGACCTGGCATGATGTAAGGATGTCCTGGTTGTTACCGGTGTATTGGGAGTTCGTGACTCGATCGGGTGCGTGTGAGCGCGGACCGGTTGCGGATGGGTCACGAAATCGGCATTGGGGCTATACAGACATTTCCCTTAATGGTCTTCTAATCGACTAATCGCCTAGTTTTGGTGGGTTGTGCCCTGGGGGCACCAACCCGTGGCCTGTTCGCATGAGTGATCAAGGGTGTGACTATGTTCAAGCGCCGAAAGACGTTGGCACTCGCCGCCGCGGCGACGTCAGCGGTCATGGTGGCCAGCGGCTGTGGAGGAGGGGGTGACGGTGGTGGCGACGGCGGCCCCAAGGAGGTCACCTGGGTCATCAACAGCCTCCCCGGCGCCTGGCAGGCCACGAGCCTCGCCGGTGGCAGCGTCTACGTCATCCAGATGCTCTCCGGCGTGCTCCCCTACACCGGCCAGTGGCTGCCGGACGCGACGTACGAGTACGACATGGACGTCCTCGCGGAGGAGCCCGAGCTCGTCAACGACGACCCCGACGAGGGTCCGTTCGAGTGGTCCATCACCCTCGCCGAGGACGCCGTCTGGAGCGACGGCGAGCCGATGACCGGTGAGGACCTGCGGGTCTCCTGGATGCTCGGCACCAGCCCCGACGAGGGCTACTGCACCGGCTGCGACCCCCGGTCCTCCGCCAGCAACGACAAGGTCGAGTCCGTCGAGGTCGACGGCAAGACGGCCACCTTCCAGCTGAAGGAGGGGCTGGCCGACCCGGAGTGGATGGGGCTGTTCGACGCCCACGGCCAGTCCGGCGGCTTCCTGCCCGCGCACATCGCCGCGGAGAACGACTGGGACGTCGACGACCCGGACGACCTGGGCGAGTACTACGCCTGGCTGCACTCCGAGCGTCCCGAGTGGTCCGGCGGCCCGTACATGATCACCTCCGGCGACCTGGAGAACGAGGTCGTCAAGGAGCCGAACCCCAACTGGTTCGGTGAGGCGCCCGCGCTCGACAAGATCACCATGCCGTACAACACCGACGAGGGCACCTTCGTGAACGCCTTCGTCAACAACGAGATCGACGGTGGCAACCCCGCCGACTACAGCGAGGACGTCATCCTCCAGCTGGAGGACGTCGCCAACGCCGAGGTGACCGTCGCCGAGGGCGCCACCTGGGAGCACATCGACCTCAACCTGAAGAACGAGACGCTCCAGGACGTCGAGCTGCGCCGCGCCATCTTCACCGCGATCGACCGCGACGACATCGCCAACCGCAACTTCGGCGCCGGCTACCCGGACTACGAGCTGAAGAACAACCACACCTTCGGCGCGGACAGCCCGTACTTCGTCGACCACTACGAGAACGAGCCCCTGGGTACCGGTGACCTCGACGAGGCCCGCAGCATCCTGGAGGAGGCCGGCTACGAGGGCTTCGAGTCCGGTGAGGACCTCACCCTGGACGGTGAGGAGATCGGCCCGTTCCGCCTGCGCAGCACCGACTCGACCGTCCGTAACACCTCGGTCCAGCTCATCCAGGCCCAGCTCTCCGAGATCGGCATCACGACCAACATCGAGATGACCGACGACCTCGGCGGCATGCTCGCGGCGGCCGAGTACGACATCGCCCAGTTCGGCTGGTCCGGCTCCCCGTACTTCGTCACGACCCCGCAGCAGCAGTGGCACTCCGAGAGCGGCAGCAACTTCGGCGGCTACGCCAACGACGAGGTCGACGAGCTGACCGCGCAGGTGGACAACGCCCCCGACCTGGACACCGCCGCGGAGCTGTCCAACGAGGCCATGGCGATCCACGTTCCCGAGGCCTACGTCATGCCGATCATGGCGGAGCCGAACTACTTCTTCGCCAACTCCGACCGCCTCGTGAACGTTCACGACAACCTTCAGTCCAGCTACCGAGCCACCTACAACATCGGTGAGTGGGACGTCGCCAGCTAGTCCGGCGCACCACCCAGGTCCGGCCCCGGGACACCCTCCCGGGGCCGGACCGGTCCTCGTCCACCCCTGAAGGATCACTCCCATGCTCGTTTACACGATGCGGCGCATCCTGGGCGCGCTACCCGTCCTGGTCCTCGCATCCATCCTCACCTTCGTGATGATCGACGTCACCGGTGACCCGCTCGCTGACGTCCGGATGGCCCAGCCACCGCCCACAGAGGAAGTCCTGCAACAGGCGGAGGAGCGGCTCTACCTCGACCGCTCCATGCCCGAGCGGTACTGGCTGTGGGTGACCGGAATCGGCGGAAACGGCGACATCGGGCTGCTCCAGGGGGAGTTCGGCCCCTCCACCCAGGGCCCCCAGTACGACATCGGCTCGGCCATCGCCGAACGCCTGTGGACCACGCTGCGCCTGGTGGGCGCGGCCATGGTCTTCGCGCTCGGCCTGGCGATCATCACCGGTGTGGTCAGCGCCCTGCGCCAGTACTCCAAACTCGACTACACCCTCACCTTCGTCGGCTTCCTCGCCCTGGCGCTGCCAACCTTCTGGTTCGCGGGCATCATGCAGGCGGCGGGGGTCAAGTTCAACCAGCTGGTGGGCGACCAGGTCTTCGCCACGATCGGCGACGGGCGTTTCAGGGCGGAGGGCGCGCCGTTGTGGGACCAGTTCCTCAACGCCTTCGCGCACATGGCCCTGCCCACGATCGTGCTCATGCTGATCAGCTTCGCGTCGTGGAGCCGCTACCAGCGCACCTCGATGCTGGAGGTGATGAACAGCGACTACGTGCGGCTGGCCCGGGCCAAGGGCCTGCGCAACCACACGGTCATCAGGCGTCACGCACTGCGCACCGCGCTGATCCCCCTGACCACCGTGGTGGCCATCGGCGTCGCGGGCGTCATCGACGGGGCCATCCTCACCGAGGTGGTCTTCCAGTGGCGCGGTCTGGGCGACTTCTTCATCACCGCGGTGGACAACAACGACTCCTTCGCGCTGATGGGGTGGCTGCTGCTCAGCGGCACCATCGTCATCCTGGCCAACCTTGTCGCCGACCTGCTGTACGCCGTGCTGGACCCGAGGATTCGCTATGAGTGAGAACGGCATGTCGAAGAGCGCGCGCCGTGACCCGGCGAAGAAGCGGAAGAAGAGCAGCGCCGACCAGACCCAGCTCCAGACCATCCTGATCCGGTTCACCCGACACCGGCCAGCGATGATCAGCCTGGTGCTCCTGGGGCTCATCGCCCTGTTCGCGTTCGTCGGACCCTTCTTCTGGACCTGGGACCACACGGTCTACCGCGAGATCCCCAGCAACCAGCCGCCGTCCGGCATCCACCCCCTGGGCACCTCGGCCGCCGGACACGACGTCCTCGGCCAGCTCATGCGCGGCGCCCAGCAGACGCTGAAGGTCGCCTTCACCGTCTCGCTGCTGTCGACGGCGGTCGGCTCCGTGTGGGGTGCCACCGCCGGCTACTACGGCGGCCGGGTGGACGCGTTCATGATGCGCGTCGTGGACATCTTCCTGATCGTCCCGCTGCTCGTGGCCGCCGCGGCCATCGCGGGCAACAGCGGTGCCGGGACCTCGTGGTCCGCGATCGCGCTGATCATCTCGATCTTCTCGTGGGCCACCATCGCGCGCGTGGTGCGCGGCGTGGTCCTGTCCCTGCGGGAACAGGAGTTCGTGGAGGCGGCCCGGGCCTCGGGCGCCTCGGCGCCGTGGATCATCCTCCGGCACCTGCTGCCCAACGCGGCCGGGCCGATCATCGTCGCCGCCACCCTGTTGGTGGCGGTGGCCATCCTCGCCGAGGCCGGCATGTCCTTCCTCGGGCTGGGCATCCAGCTGCCGGACATCTCGCTCGGCCAGATGATCGGCAGCGCGCGCACGGCGGTGTCCACGCGGCCGTGGCTGTTCTATCCGCCCGGTGTGCTGCTGGTGCTGATCTGTCTGACGATCAACTTCATCGGTGACGGCCTCCGGGACGCCCTCGACCCACGACAGACCAGGGTGCGGCGATGACGACTGAGTACGAGAACAAGGAACACACCGCCGTGGCGGACACCGACGACGTGGTGCTGGAGGTCAGCGACCTCAGCGTCACCTTCCCCTCCGACGACGGCCCGCTGCCCGCGGTCCGGCAGGTCTCCTACAAGGTGCGCCGGGGCGAGGCCCTGGGCATCGTGGGGGAGTCCGGATCGGGCAAGTCCGTGACCTCCATGGCGATCATGGGCCTGCTGCCCAGGAACGCGCGCGTGGAGGGCTCGGCCCGGTTGCTGGGCCAGGAGATCATCGGGCTCAACGACAAGCAGATCAGCGAGGTCCGGGGGCAGAGGATCGCGATGATCTTCCAGGACCCGCTGACCTCGCTCAACCCCGTGTACACGATCGGCTACCAGATCGCAGAGGCGGTGCTCGCCCACCGGAAGGTGAGCAAGAAGGTCGCCATGGCGCGGGCACTGGAGCTGCTGGAGATCGTGGGCATCCCGTCCCCCGAGCAGCGGCTCAGGCAGTACCCGCACGAGCTGTCCGGCGGTATGCGCCAGCGAGTGGTGATCGCGATCGCGATGGCCAACGACCCTGACGTGATCATCGCGGACGAGCCCACCACGGCGCTCGACGTGACCGTCCAGGCGCAGGTGCTGGACGCCCTCCAGAGGGCCCGTGAGGAGACCGGGGCCGCCCTGGTGCTCATCACCCACGACCTCGGCGTGGTGGCCGGTCAGGTCGACCGGGTGGGCGTGATGTACGCGGGCCGGATCGTGGAGATGGGGTCGGTGGAGGATGTCTTCTACCGACCGCGCATGCCCTACGCGCTGGGGCTGCTCGGGTCGCTGCCGCGACTGGACGGCGACCGCGGCGACCGGCTCACCCCCATCCTCGGGGCCCCGCCCTCGCTGCGGGACCTGCCCGGGGGCTGCGGGTTCGCGCCGCGCTGCCCCATGGCCAGGGAACGCTGCCACGAGGAGGAGCCCCGGCTGCTGCTCATCGAGGACGGCCCGCAGGAGGGCGGCGAGCCCGCGCACACCGCCGCCTGCCACTTCAGCGAGGAACTCGCGGACGCGGAGGCGAGCGACCTCTTCCGGCCCACCTCCGTGGACACCGAGGGCCTGGGGTCCGTCGCCGAGATGGAGGCTGCGGAGTCGCAGGTGGCCGAGGCCCGCGAGGAGTACCTGGGGGAGCTCGGCGCGGAGGCCGGTCGTGAGGTGGCCGCCAAGGCGGAGCCCGAGGTCCTGCTCACCGCCACCGACCTGGTGAAACACTTCCCGATCCGCTCCAAGGGGCTGATGCGGCGCAAGGTCGGTGCGGTGCAGGCGGTCTCCGGGATCTCGCTGGACCTGCGTGAGAGGGAGACCCTCGCGCTCGTGGGTGAGTCCGGCTGCGGCAAGTCCACCACGGCGCGCCTGCTGCTGAACCTGATCAAGCTGACCTCGGGCGAGGTCACCTACATGGGTCAGCCGCTCCAGGACCTCTCCGACCGCAGGATGCGGCCGCTGCGCAAGGACCTCCAGCTGGTGTTCCAGGACCCCTTCGCGTCCCTGGACCCGCGCATGACGGTCTCGGACATCATCGCCGAGCCCATGCGCATCCACGGGAGCGGGCACCGTGACGCCCGGAAGCGGGTGTCCGAGCTCCTCGAACTGGTGGGGCTCAACCCCGAGCACGGCTCTCGCTACCCGCACGAGTTCTCCGGGGGCCAGCGCCAGCGCATCGGCGTGGCCCGGGCCCTGTCGCTCAACCCCAGGGTGCTGGTGCTGGACGAACCGGTCTCGGCGCTGGACGTGTCCATCCAGGCGGGCGTGATCAACCTGCTGGAGGACCTCCAGGACGAGCTGGGGCTGTCCTACCTGTTCGTCTCGCACGACCTCTCGGTGGTCAAGCACATCGCCGACCGCGTGGCCGTGATGTACCTCGGCAAGATGGTGGAGACGGCCACGACGGACCAGTTGTTCAGCGCGCCCGCGCACCCGTACACGCAGGCGCTGATCTCGGCGATCCCGCTGCCGGACCCCGTCAAGGAGCGGACCCGGGAGCGGATCACCGTCACGGGTGACATCCCGAGCCCGGCCAACCCGCCCTCGGGCTGCCGGTTCCGGACCCGCTGCCCGAAGTTCGCCAACGAGCTCTCGGACGCCGAGCGCGCCAGGTGCGTGGAGGAGCCGCCGGAGCTGAAGGACCGGGGCACCGGCCACCGGGACGCCTGCCACTACTCGAAGGCGATCGAACTCATCTAGGTGCCGCACACGGGGCGGGTCGGGGACTCCCGGCCCGCCCCGTACGCGTCTGGGCCCATTTGAGACGCCCCTTTTGCCATCGAACCGCCGGTGGCGTCCTGGCGTGGACGGAAACCGTCGGTTACGTTCTCCTGGCATGCTCCCGATCGGTACTTCCGGAGGAGACACATGACCCCCGCAACCCCCCGCCGTTGGCTGGTCGCACTGGCCGTGGCCCCGCTGGTGGCCCTCACCCCCGTCGCGCCGTCGTGGGCCGACACCGGCGAGCAGGCCGAACGCGCCGACGACCTGCGCACCGACCTCGACGCGATCCTCGCGGATCCCGCGCTGGAGGGCGCGACCTCCGGTGTGGTGGTGACCGAGGCCGACTCCGGCCAGACGCTCTACTCGCGGGACGCGGACACCCAGCTGCTGCCCGCCTCGAACATGAAGATCTTCACGGCCGCCGCCGCGCTGGAGGCGCTGGGAGGCGAGCACACCTTCGCCACCGAGGCCGTGGTGGAACGCCGGCCCGGGCGCGGCGACGTGCCGGAGCTGTACCTGGTCGGCGGCGGTGACCCGACCCTGAACGCCGAGGACCTCGACTCCCTCGCCTCGGACGTGGCCGCCTCCGGGGTGACCTCGGTGGGCGACGTGTTCGCCGACGACTCGTGGTTCGACGACCAGCGCCTCGTGGACGACTGGTGGCCCGAGGACGAGGCGTACGCCTACTCGGCGCAGATCTCCGCGCTCACGGTGGCCCACGGCGAGCGCTACGACACCGGCGTGACCGAGGTGACCGTCACCGCCGCCTCCGCGGGCGATCCCGTCGACGTGGACCTGGGCGCCGCAGAGGGCTACGTCGAACTCGACAACCAGGCCGTCACCGTCCCCGCCGGGCAGGGCACCGGAATCACGGTCGACCGTCCGGTGGGCACCAACACCGTCAGTGTCACCGGGTCGCTTTCGGTGAACGCCGGACCGGTGGTGGCCGTGCGCACCGTGGACGAGCCCGCCGGGTTGGCCGGGCACCTGTTCGCACGGGCCCTGGAGGAGAACGGGGTCGCCGTGAAGGGCGAGGTCGCCCAGGGCGAGGTGCCCGCCGAGTGGCACCGGCCCAGGGTGGTGGGGGAGCACACCTCCATGCCGCTGAACGAGGTCCTGGTCCCGCTCATGAAGTTCAGTAACAACGGGCACTCCGAGATGCTGACCAAGACCCTCGGGCGCGAGCTCCAGGGTGAGGGTTCGTGGGAGGCGGGGCTGGCCGCCCAGGAGACCGCGCTTCAGGAGGCGGGCGTGGACACCTCGGACCTGGTCCTCACCGACGGCTCCGGGCTGTCCCGGGGCAACCGCGTCACCGCGAACACCGTCGTCGACCTGCTCGACAGCGCCAAGGACGCCGACTGGTACGAGGAGTGGCACCACTCGCTGCCGGTGGCGGGCGACAGCGACCCGTTCGTCGGTGGCACGCTGGCCAACCGGATGCGCGGCACCGCTGCCGAGGGGGCGGCGCAGGCCAAGACCGGCACGATGACCGGGGTGAGCGCCCTGTCGGGCTACGTGCAGGGCCCGGACGGCGCCGAGCTGTACTTCAGCATCGTCAACAACGAACACACGGGCGGTGCGCCCACCGGCGTGCAGGACGCCGTGGTGGTCAGGCTGGCCGAGTACGTGGGTAACCAGGCAGGGTCGGGCACGGTCGCCCTGCGCGGCGGAGTCACGGACGGCGGAGCGGTGGAGTGCTCGTGGGAGCTGACCTGCTGATCCTCTGATCCGCAGAGCTGAGCGGAGGGGCCCAGGGGAGAGGAAGCCCGTGGGCCCCTCCCGTGTTCGGAGTGCGTTGCGCCGGTGTGGATGTCATTCACGACGCTGTAGCCGAACGGCTGTACCTGTAGTTCCATCGAACCGATCTCCGACCTCAGTTGTTTGAGATTCTCGAGATGGCTGAAATACCCGGGCCTCCCGCATGAGTCTCAACTAGCCTGAGGATGCCTTCGCATAACAGCCGGGAGTTCAGTTGCACGACTCTGATTGACGCAAAGGTCCGGGTGTTGCTGCACGTCTCAGCACCATGAGTACGGTAGTCGGATCGAATGGATCCTAGCTTCAACTGAACCTAGATGGGGAACTCCCCGATCCAGTCCCGTTCCAGGATGTGCTTCGGCAAGTATCCGGACTCCACGTCGAAACGGAAGTTGGGGTCGACCAGGGCGGTGTCATATCCCCAGCAGGCAAGAGCAAACAGGCCGAGTGGGACGCCTCCGTCAGTATTCTCAGCCCGTTCGGGGGTCGCGGTGTGGAATGACCGGAAGAGCTCCAGGCCCAAGGCCAACGATTTATTGAAATTTTCGCTGTTCCGTCGGACCAGATGCATGAAGGTGTCCATCGGCGGGAAAACCAGCTTGTTCAGAGTCTCGCCATCGCCAAAGCCATCGGGACGGGCCGGATCTGACAGCTCCATTGCCTCAGAGAGGTGATCGAAGAGGCCGGGGCGATTCAAGACGAAGGCCTGAAGGGCTGAGATCCAGGGATAAATGTGGGGACTGTACGTCGTACCTCTGCTCTCGCCCGCCGATCGCAACACATCCACTGGGATCTCGCACAGGGATTCGTACCGGGTCTTGTCGCGGCACGTCACCGCTAGGAAGAAGGCCGTCAACCAGTTTCCGGCGCTGGTGAAGTAGTCGGCTTCTACCGTCGTCAGAACGCGCTCTTCGCCGTTGATGATGCGAGTGATCTGTCTCCCAGATTCACCACTCGAAACCGCCAGCGCAGCCTCGCTCATCTGCATCCAGTCGACCCAGGCCTCCCAGGTCTCCAGTCGGTCCGCGTCCGTGTCCATTGCAATGCAGACCTTGGTCTGAAATTTGACACCATTCAGAGGGCCGCCCGCATCAAAAGGTGAATCGATCAGCCACTGAACGTAGAACTTCCGCTCTTCGGGAATCTCATCGATGAAGTTCGCGTAGTTTGGATTGCTGATGTCATGGCGCTCCACCATGTACGTCAATTTCCAGCCCTCCGATTCGGAATGTCGTAGAGGCCAAGGCTATAGCCAGAGTGCTTTTCTTCAGCAGAGGGTGCTTCGCCCAGGGCTTTCTGCTTCTGTTCGGGTGTGATGTTCTTTACCTCTGCATAGTACAACTTACCCTGGGCTCGCGCCTTCTCAATCATTCGCGCGATTTGCAGCTCGTTTGGATTTCCGACCGGTTTCTTCAAGCCCCGATCCTTCATGTCTTGCTGGGTGGCCTCTAGGTATTCAACGGATCCCTGAGATACCTTCCTTAGTTCATCGCCGTCTGGAATCGTCCTTCCTCCAAGCTCTGTGGTTTGGCTGCTCTTTGCCTCCACAATCAGGATACCACCGTCCTCCAGAGGCCAGATCTGATCAAACTGATAGTTCCCTGACCCTGGGGCGCCCTGGATATCAAACGGGCGCACATTTCCGTCGCCATAGTAGTCCTCGACTTTTGGCAGCTCAATAGGTTGGCCATTCTTGTCTGTGAGCGAGTGCTCCCCGTCAAACAAATCCCGGACAGCCGCCTCGGCCCCCCTTTCTCCGTAGCTCTCACTCTTCTTGGTCATGTCATTGTGTAGTGGAGCGTGTTTTTCCTCGCTCTCCAGTACCTCTGGATGCTTCCCGGAATAGTCCCGGTGCTTTTCCCTGGCGCTTGTGAGTTCTTTCTCGGCCTTCAGGTCCGCCTCAATCGCATCCTTGCGACTCTGGGCATAGCCATCCATCTTGGCACTGTTTCTGCTTCCTTCGGCGGAGAAGTACTCCCTGTCTCCCATGAGTCGATATTTCGGCGGATCCGCGTCCGGAAGTGTGTCCAAGGCAATCCAGGGAGATTCATCCGAGACGCGCCCAAGCTGTGGGATTTTAAATCCCAGGATGGTTCGTTGGATTCGGAACCGACTGCCGTTTTTGTTGTAGAATTCAGAGAAGAACTCCGGCCTCCCCTGTCTGATCCTCTCGTTCAGGAAATCTGTGAACTTCTTGGCGAATTCCTTGTGCGGCATGTCTGGAGTCAGGCCGATCGCCTTGGCGATATCCCTAGAAACCTCTCCGCGCGTCTTCCCCTCGAATTTTCGTGAATCTTGGTTTGCATCGTCGTCTCTGGCGAAGCGGTTGAATTCGGATTCCTCAGGCGACGTTCTACTCGGTTTCCCAGCAGAGGTATCTCGGTCGCCTGCTCGATCCGAAGGTCCCGCTGAATCTCCTCTGTCGGGGCCAAGATCGTCACTACCGTTTCGGTTGAAGGTCGGCTCGAAGTCTCTTCTAAAAGACCCCTGGTCTGTGTTGTCATGGCGGGAGATGGAACCGTCCCCTTCGGAACGGTTGGTGTTGGTGGAGCCGCTGTCGCTGTTCCGGTCGGGGGTAGTGAGGTTGCCTTGGGAGTTTCGCGCGTGGGGTCCGTGGTCGCGTACCTGAGGGCTGTTGCTGTTGTTCGAACCGATGTCGTTTGTGGACCGGTGTCCGGAGCGGTCGCCGTCGATGTTGGTCAGGTTCAGGTTCTGCTCACTGGAACGGTCGTGGTTGCTACCGGACCGCTCCAAGTGGCTGTCGTTTCCTCTGGCAGCCGCGCCCACGAGCTCTCTGCCCCGGCTTTCAGGCAGCGCGTCGGATCTCCACTCGTCACTGACTCTGTTCAGCCGGTCCGAAACGGAGGCGGCGTCGGGGTGGTTGTCGAACCCGCTGTCTGAGCCTCGGCTGGGAGTTTCGGTGTCGGAGTCCCGTCGACTGACACCGAACTCCTGCTCGATGGCCTGACCCCGGGCTGTGAGGTCGGCCCGGTCTTCGGGAGAGATGACCCTCTCGAAGACGTCCTCGCCCAGCTGCGCCTGCCGGGTCGTCGGTTCTTGGTTTGAGTTGTGGGCGGGTTTGCGGGGTTTGTTGGTCTCGGTCTCGGGAGAGGTACCGGGCTGGCCGGGGCGGCCACCGCCCCCTGAGGTGGAATCGCTGGTGGCGGTGTTCAGCCGGTCCAGGGACGCGGTGACCTGGGCGACCTGGGACGGAGAGAAACCTCTGGTGTCGATGTTGACGACGGGGGCCCCGTTACCGCCGTAGGTGGGCACCTCGGGCAGGTTCGGTAGATCCACCCCACCACCGCCGCGGTTGGAGCCGCCCATGCCGTCCAGGATCGCCATGCCGCGCCAGGCCATCAGCGGCACACCCACCACCGCGCCCACACCCGTGGCGGTCAGCACCGCGCCGCCCACGGTCGCGCCGATGTTGAGCAGAGCGGTCCCGATCACGTACCCGGGCCGCTCGCCCCATTCCTCCCAGGGCACCACCGAGTGCGCCAGGTCCTTCCACGCACCCTTGACACTGTCCGCGCTGGCACGCCCGAACTCGCCGGTCTCGGTGTCATACAACCCCACCAAAGACGCGGCCGAGGTCAGGTTGTCCCAGTGGTACTCCTTGAGCGAGTCCCCCCACGACTGCTGGAACCACCCCTGGGAGGAGTGGGCCCCGACCATCGCACCCACACCCTCGACCGCGCCCACACCGAAGTCCCATGTGGCGGCGCCGGCGTCGATCCACCACCCGTGGTCGGTGCTGGCTCCGGTGATGCCCCATTCGGTGGCCAGTTCGGTCAGGTCCTGCTCGAAGCCGTGGTAGAACACGTTCGGATCGAGCGCGGCGTCGCCGCCCGGGTGCTGCTCGAAGGTGGTGCGGTGGGGGATCTCCTCGTTGATGGCGTTGGCGCAGGCATTCTCGATCCCGGTGTAGTCCTCGATGATCGTGGTGCCTTCTTCGATCAGCTCCTGGTTCTCGGCTACCAGGGGGCTGTCGCCGCCGAGGACGCGTCCCCATCCGTCGGCTTTGCGCCAGTCCTCGCCTTCGGCGGCGATGCGGGCCCGTAGGTCGTAGGCCTTGGTGCGCAGGGTGGACCAGCGTTCCTTGATGCCCTCCACCTCGCTGGCGAAGGTCTCCAGCGCGGTGGCGGCGTCGGCCAGGCCACCGGAGACCTCTTCACCGTCGGGGGCGATGGGGTCCAGGACCGCGTGCAGGGTTTCGGCTTCGGGCGCGGAATAGCAGGTGGTCAGTCCGGACCAGGCCGAGGTGATGCTGTTGCCGGTCTGGCTGATGGACTCGCCGATGG
>NZ_JAGPXK010000074.1:0-473 GCF_018070675.1 Nocardiopsis sp. B62
GTATGAGTACCTGAAACGTCAGCAATCCGGCCTGCTCGGTGCCTCCATCAAATGGAATTTCACCAAATTCCTGGTGGACCGTGCCGGCAAGGTGATCGCGCGCTATGCGCCGACCGCCCGGCCGGAAGGATTGCGGCAGCAAATCGAGACCCTGTTATGAGCGAGACAATCATGAGCGACGAATTTCCCGACCGCCTCTCGGTCGATCCGAACAGCCCCTATTACAACGCGGATATTCTCTCCCGCGACGTCGGCATCCGCTTCAAGGGCGTCGAGAAAACCAATGTCGAGGAATACTGCATCAGCGAAGGCGGGTCCGCGTCACCGCCGGCAACGCCAAGGACCGCCACGGCAACCCGCTGACCATCAAGGTGCACGGCCCGGTCGAGCCGTATTTCAGGGATAAGAAGTAGTTCGAGGCACGCTCTCTCTCTCGACGTCATTGCGAGGAGAGAATACGAAATCGCCTGTCT